>CANJEY010000379.1 GCA_947472615.1 Beijerinckiaceae bacterium | reverse complement strand
ATTCGCCTGCAGATCATGCAACGCGCAATCAATCGCCGCCTTCGCCTGCTGCGCGCCCCGCAACGCACGGTCCAGCGCAACCAGTATCGCCTCAAGATCCCACGCACTCCGACCAACCAAAACAGGCCGGAATAAGTCCAGCTCAGCCTCGAGGGTCGTCATCGCCGATCCCATATGCGGCACCGCGGACGCGTATCCGTAGCCGACATGTCCGTCGTCGGCGATGATCTTCAGCACGACGCCCTCGACAGTCGACGTCGCGGCAAGCGCGAACTTCCACGTCGGGTCTTCCTTCGGCATGACGCTCGGCGTCAGTTGGATATCGCGGATGATCAAGCCGGCTGTCCTCCCATGCGTCCAGTCATACGTTCGCGCGGGCGCTCGACGGCGCTGTCCGCACGGTTCGGACGTTGCTGGATGAACAATCGTGTCGGAATGGCCGCGCCCTGTCAACAGACTGACGCGCTTGCGATTGCGCTCTCGCGTCGCATCCTCAGGCGGTCTGCCGTTCCGGCCGCGCGGCGTCGAAATCCGGATGCGCGTCGTAGACGGCGGCGAGCCGGCTGACGATCGGCCAGCGCGCAATCGAAAGCCCCATGAGCCGCGCATTGCCGATCTGCGGCGCGAGGCAGGCGTCGGCGAGCGACGGCGCGTCGCCCTGACAGAAACGGCCGGTGCGCGCATCGTCCAGCAGGGCTTCGAGCGCGTCGAAGCCAGCCGCGCTCCACTTCTCCATCCACTTGCTGACGGCGTCGGGATCGGCCGGAAGCAGGTCGCGGACGTGATTGCGGATGCGCAGATTGTTCACGGGATGCATGTCGCAGGCGACAATCTGGGCCAGCGCACGCACGCGGGCGCGCCCTGCCGGATCCGCCGGCAAGAGCGGAAAGACCGGGTGCGTCTCGTCGAGATATTCGATGATCGCCATCGACTGCGTGACCACGAGACCGTCCGGGCAGACCAGCGCCGGCACCAGCCCCTGCGGGTTGACGCCGCGATAGTCGGACGTAGTGTGCTGGCCCGCATGCAGATCGAGATAGATTTCGCGATAGGGCAGATGTTTCAGCTTCAGCGCGATGCGCACGCGCCACGCCGCCGACGAGCGGATCGCGCCGTGGACCTGATAGACATCATTCGCCACGCGCGGGGCCCGCGGCGCGCGTCAGTTGCTGTACATCTCCGTCGCGGCCTTCAGCATCGCCTCGCGCTCCTCGAACTTGATGCCGCCGAGCAGCTTCACCTGCGCGAAACGCTTGGCGTCCGGATCGGTCAGGCGTTCCGCCACGCCCCTGGTGGTGACGCCCATCCAGGCCTTCGCGTAGGTGAGCTGCGACTCAGCATCGAGCAGGTGATTGATGAACAGGCGCGCAGCGTTCGGATGCGGCGCGCCGCGCAGGATCGCGCCCTCGATCAGCGTGTACGGACAGCCTTCCTCGGGCAGCACGACCTTCACGGGCAGCGCCTTCAGATCGGACGCGAATGCGATGATCTGCTGCGCGAAGATCGCATATTCGCCCTGCGCGATGCGGCGCGAATTGAGCTGCAGATCGCGGCCGATGACGAGATTCTGATCCTTCAGCTTGCGTAGGTAATCGGGGCCGAGGCTCGGCGTCTTGTGGAACACGCCGAACATGGTCTGGCCGCTGCCGACGGCGCGCATGTCGTCCGAGAGGATCTGGCCTTTCCACTTCGGGTCGAGCAGATCCTTCCAGCTCTTCGGTTCGTCGGCAGGCTTCACCTTGTTGGTGTTGACCAGCGCGCACACCACCTGCACCCAGGCCGGAATGGAATATTCATTCGGGGCGAACGGAGCCGTCACGTTCGCCATGTTCGGAACGCCGCCGTGTTTCGCGACATATTCGGTGCGTCGTTGCTCGACGATCGACGCCTCGCCATGAAACTCGACGTCGGCGACGTAGCGGCTCGACGTCTGCTCGGTGCGGATGCGCTCGGTCATCTCGCTGGCGCGAGCGTCGAATTCCTGCACCTGCACGCCATATTTGTCGATAAACGCCTTGACCACGGCCTTCCAGTGCGGCGCGCCAAGCTGGGCGTGATAGACGAGGACGGTCCCTTCCTTCTTCGCCGCCTCGACGACCTTGTTCCAGTCCTGCTCCTGAGCCTGCGCGCCTACGGCGGCAAAACACGAAACAGCGGCAAGCAGCCGGGCCAGCGAAGCTTTCATAGGCATCCTCCCTGAACGCGGGCCGTTGCGGCGCCTGCGAACGGGGCGGAGACTAGCACCGCTTCGCCGCCTGTCCAGCCAACCCCCGACATTTTCCCCCGGATCACTGGCGCGTGAAGCCCATGTGCACTAGTTTCCCGACCGTGACGGACAGGCGGCGCAGAGCCGCGGCGTCGACGGGAGGCTCCATGTCACTTCACGCGGAGTTGGGACAAATCCCACCGCTACGACCCAGCGTGTTCGGTCCGCCCGCGATCGATTGCGACGTGCATGTCAGCGTGCCGACGATCCGCAGCATCATGCCGTATCTGGATGATTACTGGCGGCAGAATTTCGAGATGCGCGGCATCCCGATGACAAGCTGGAACATGACCAGCGATCCGCCGAACGCGCCGATTTCGGGCAGACCCGACTGGCGGCCGAAGGCCGGCAAGCCCGGAACCGATCTCAATCTTCTGCGCAGCAAGGCGCTCGACGATTTCGGCACGAGCTTCGCCATCGCCAATTGCGTGTTCGGCGGCGTCGCCATGCACAGCGAGGACATGGCGGCGGTCGTCTGCCGCGCCGCCAACGACTGGATCGCGCGCGAATGGCTGGACCGCGAACCGCGACTGCGAGCCTCGATCATCGTGCCGCTGAACAATCCCGAGATGGCCGCCGAGGAAATCGAGCAGCGCGCCGGGGACAAGCGTTTCGTGCAAGTGCTGATGCTGGCGATGGGCGAGCAATTGCTCGGGAAGCGCCACAACTGGCCGATCTATCGCGCCGCCGAACGCTTTGGCCTGCCCATCGGCGTGCATGCGGGAAGCCTGTATCATCAGCCGCCGATCGCCGGCTGGGGATCTCACTTCCTCGAAGATTATGTGGCGCAGGCTTTCGGCTTTGAGAATCAGGTGCTGAGCCTCGTGTCGGAAGGAGCTTTCCAGAAATTCCCCGACCTGAAAGTGGTGTTCATCGAATCCGGCGTGACGTGGCTGCCGGCCTGCCTTTGGCGGTTCAACAAGACGTGGCGCGGCGTTCGGGCCGAAATTCCATGGGTGCGCGAAGCGCCCGCCGAACTCGTGCGTCATCATCTCAGAATGACGGTGCAGCCGTTCGATGAGCCCGAGGGCGGACAGCGACTGGAGCGCGTCGTCGACCAACTGAAGTCCGACGAGATGCTGCTGTTCTCCACCGACTTCCCGCACTGGCATTACGACGGCACGGACGCGCTGCCGGTGGCGAATTCATCGCCGCTGGCGCGCAAGATTCTGTTCGACAATCCGCTCGCGACCTATCCGCGCCTGTCGGCCGACATTCCTGCAAGGGAGCCCGCGCAATGACCGCCGAAACACTCGATCGCGCCCCAGCGTCAGGCGCGAAGGACGATCGCCCGCTGCGTCAGCGGCTGAGCGTCATCGATTGCGACATTCATCCGGGGTTCTCGCGACCCGACGAAATCCTGCCGTTTCTGTCGCAGCGCTGGCAGGACTATTTCAAGACCTTCGGCGGGCTATATCGCCAGCCGCTCGCCGATACTCTGTCGCATCCGCGCATGTCGCCCGATGTGGCGCGCCGCGATGCATGGCCGCCGGATGGATGTCCGCCGGGATCGAATCTCGACTTCATGCGCAAGCAGCATCTCGACGGCAACAATCTCGAATACGGCATGCTGATGCCGCTCAACCGTGGCCCCGGCAACCAGCGCAATCTCGACTATGGCGCTGCGCTCGCGTGCGCGGTGAACGACTGGCAGATCGCCAAATGGGTCGAGCCGGAACCGCGCTTGCGCGCCTCCATCGTGGTCGCGCACGACGATCCGCCGGCCGCCATCAGGGAGATCGAAAAGCGCGCGAGCGATCCGCGCTTCGCGCAGATCATGCTGCCGCCGAAAAGTCTGGAGCCCCTTGGGCGGCGCAAGTACTGGCCGATCTACGAAGCCGCCGTGGCGGCGAAGCGCCCCATCGCGCTGCATGTCGGCGGCATCAACGGCTATCCGCCGACGGGCTCGGGATGGCCCTCCTATTACATCGAGGAGCAGCACACCAACGTGCAGGGCATGCAGGGGCTGATCACCAGCCTCGTCATCGAAGGCGTGTTTGAACGTTTCCCGGACCTGAAGGTGGTGCTGGTCGAGGGCGGCGTCGCCTGGGCGCCTGCGCTGAAATGGCGTCTGGACAAGCACTGGAAGCGTCTCAAGATGGAAGCGCCGCATCTGAAGCGGCTTCCGTCGGAATACATTCGTGACCACATCTGGTTCACCACGCAACCGCTCGACGAACCGGACCGCGACGAGGATCTTGCCGAGATTTTCGAGTCGGTCGGCGTCGATCGCATCATGTTCTCGACGGATTAT
>CANJEY010000378.1 GCA_947472615.1 Beijerinckiaceae bacterium | reverse complement strand
GTCGGTGCGGAATTTTTCTGCACCCCGGAATGCTCCCTCGTTGAAGCTCTTGTCGAACTTGCCGCCGAGGTCATAGACGATCGCCGGTTTGAAATCGGCCGACGCCGCCAGCGGCGCGCACATGGCCGCGCCAAGCGCTGCGGCGGTCAAACGAAGTCTTGCGTCCGCCTTCATGGCAGGAACTCCAACGCGATTGTCACAGGGCCGTGAACTTGGCCGAAAAGATCGCACGAAGCGATGGATTTCGCCAAGAACAGTTTGCCTCCCCGGACGACCGTGCCACAATCCCCTCGCCGATCCTGTCGGGAGGACGACATGCCGTTGAAAGACTGGACGATCTCCGCTGGCCTGATACGCGCCCTGCGGTGCGCCGCCTTCGTGGCGTTGGGGGCGGTTGCGCCCGCATCCGCCAAGGACGGGCCTGTCGAGGTTGACGCAGAGGTCGTGTTCGCGGTCGACATTTCCTATTCGATGGACACCGAAGAACAATTCTTGCAGCGCAACGGCTATGCGGAAGCGCTCACATCGCAGCAGTTCCTGAACGTGCTGAAGTCCGGCCTGCACGGCAAGATCGCCATTTCGTATCTGCAATGGGCATCCTACCGCGATCAGGATTTGCTTTTGCCATGGACGCTGATCGACGGACCGGAATCGGCCGCCGCCGCCGCCGAGAAACTGCGCAAGGCCCCATATCGGCGGGCGCAGCGCACCTCCGTCTCGGGCGCCATCGACTCCTCGATGCGGCTGTTTCCGAACAATGGCTTCAATGGACTCCGCCGCATCATCGACGTGTCGGGCGACGGCCCCAACAACGACGGCCGGCCTGTGGAAGCGGCCCGCGACGACGCCATCAAGGCGGGCGTCACCATCAACGGCCTGCCACTGGTCGGCATCAGGCCGTTTCTGGGCTACGCGGACGTCGCCAATCTCGATATCTACTACGAGGATTGCGTCATCGGCGGCGATGGCGCCTTCATGGTCGTCATCCATGATCGCAAGGCCTTCGTCGATGCGACCCGCACCAAGCTCGTTCAGGAAATCGCCATGCCTATCATCGGCCCCGGCAAGGACGGCGTCACGCGGGCGCAGCAGCGCGAACCGCGCATCAACTGCATGATCGGCGAGGCCATGTGGAACCGCCGCTGGGGAAACTGAACCTGTGACATTGTTTCGATCCGGTCTGTCGCGCCGCGCCGCTCTCGCGGCGGGCGTTGTGGCGCTTCACCTCGCGATCATACCGGGATTGCGCGCCCAACAGGCGACGCCGCCGATTCCGACCGACCGCGCACGATCGCTGCCGATCGTCGCCGAACATGGCATGGCGGTCAGTCAGGACCGCACTGCTTCGGCGGTCGCGGTCGACATTCTGAAACGCGGCGGCAATGCGGTGGACGCCGCCGTCGCGCTGGCGTTTGCTCTGTCGGTGACTTTGCCGGAGGCCGGCAATCTCGGCGGCGGCGGCTTCATGCTGGTGCATCTCGCGGGGCCGAAGACAACCACCTCGATCGACTATCGCGAGGTCGCGCCGGTCGACACGCCCGCCAATGTGTTCCTCGATGACAAAGGCAATTTCGTTCCCGAAAAATCGCAGTCGAGCGGGCTCGGCGTCGGCGTCCCCGGCACCGTCGCCGGCATGGCGATGGCGCTGGAGAAATACGGTTCGGGCAAGTTCAGGCTCGCCGATCTCGTCGCGCCTGCCGTGAAGCTGGCGCGCGACGGCATCCCGGTCGACGAAGGCCTGTTCGATTCGCTCTCGCACTCGGCGCGCCGTCTGCAGCGCGACGCCGCCGCCAAGGCGATCTTCCTGAATCCGGACGACTCGCCACGGCGTCGAGGCGAGATTCTCGTCCAGAAAGATCTGGCCGACTCGCTGGAAACCGTCGGCCGCGACGGCGCTGCGGGGTTCTACGACGGCGCGATCGCCCAGAAGATCGTGGCCTCCGTGCGCGATGCCGGCGGACGCATGACGGTGGAAGATCTGCGCGCCTACCGCGCCGTCGAACGTCAGCCCGTGACCGGAACCTACCGGGGCCGTCAGATCGTCTCCATGCCGCCGCCCTCGTCGGGCGGCACGCATATCGTCGAAATCCTGAACATGCTGGAGGCCTATCCGCTCGGCGCGCTCGGCCAGAATTCAGCCGAAACGATTCACCTGATGGCCGAGGCGATGAAGCTCGCTTACGCGGACCGCTCCGAATATCTGGGCGACCCCGACTTCATGAAGGTGCCGGTGAAGGCGCTGACCTCGAAGGCTTACGCGGCGCGGCTGCGCAGCGCCATCGCGTCAAGCCGCGCCCGTCCGGGGCGCGACATCAAGCCAGGCGACATCGCGCCATACGAAAGCGACCAGACCACGCATTTCTCCGTCGTCGATCAGGCCGGCAATGCGGTGTCGAACACCTATACGCTGAACTTCTCCTACGGCGTCGGAAAAGTCGCGGCCGGCACGGGCATTCTGCTCAACAACGAACTCGACGATTTCGCCGCCAAGCCCAATGCGCCCAACGCCTACGGGTTGCTCGGCGGCGCGGCGAACCAGCCCGGTCCGCGCAAACGGCCGCTGTCGTCTATGAGCCCCACCATGGTGTTCAACGACGGAAAGCTCGAAATCGTCACCGGCTCGCCGGGCGGCTCGCGCATCATCACCACGGTGCTGCAGATCATCCTGAACGTCGTCGATCACCGCATGAACATCGCCGAGGCGACCGTCGCGCCGCGTATTCATCACCAATGGGCGCCGGACGAATTGCGCATCGAGCGCGGCATTTCGATCGACACGATCCGGCTGCTCGAAGCCAAGGGCCACAAGATCAATCTCGGCCCCACCATGGGCTCGACCCAGTCGATCCACCGCGTCGGCGATCTGCTGATGGGGGCGGCGGATACGCGCCAGCGCGGAACCGGGGCAGTCGGCTACTGATTTTTTGACGTGAATCATGTCCCGGCGGCCGCAGCCGGACCATCATGCGGCATGGTTTCGATTCGCCGCGTCGCTCCCTGTATGCTCTCGATCCTGCTGGTTTCCAGCTCGCCGGCGCTCGCCGCCTCCGGGCCCGTCGCGCGCGGCAAATCCATCGCGCAGAGCAAATGCGCGCCCTGCCACGCCATCGGTCCGCGCGGCGCCAGCCCCAACCCGAAGTCGCCGCCATTCCGAACGCTGCGGACCAAATATCCGCTCGACGCACTGGAAGAAGCGCTCGCCGAGGGCATCGTGGTGAACCACGACGCGCCCGAAATGCCGGCCTTCGAGCTGTCGCCGCGCCAGATCAGCGACCTGATCGGCTATATTCGGACCTTGCGGAACCGTTAGAACGCGCGCAACCTGCACCTTTGGGGCGGACGGGAGCGCAACATGGGTTTGCTGGTTTTTCTGCTGATCGGGGCGATTGCGGGCTGGCTCGCCGGCCTCGTCGTCAAGGGCGGCGGGTTCGGCCTGCTGGGCAACATCGCTGTCGGTGTTGCGGGCGCCTTCGTGGCGGGCTTCCTGTTTCCGCGTCTGGGCTTCGGGCTTGGCGGCGGGATCGTCGCCGAAATCATTCATGCGGCCATCGGGGCGGTTATCCTGCTGTTCGTGATCTCGCTGATCCGCGGCCGGCGCTGAGCCAGCCCGGCGCGCTTGTGCGACGGCCCGCGACCCCCTAGTTTCGGTGCGCTGAAATCAGGGAGCCGACATGCGCTTTACGGGCACTGAGGATTATATCGCGACCGACGATCTGAAGATCGCCGTCAACGCCGCCATCGTGCTCGAACGCCCCCTGCTGGTGAAAGGCGAACCCGGCACCGGCAAGACCGTGCTGGCCGAGGAAATCGCCAAGGCCATCGACGCGCCGCTGCTGACCTGGCACATCAAGTCGACCACCAAGGCCCAACAGGGCCTTTACGAATACGATGCCGTGTCGCGCCTGCGCGACAGCCAGTTGGGCGATTCCCGCGTCTCCGACATCCGCAATTACATCAAGCGCGGCAAGCTGTGGGACGCCTTCGCGGCGGAGCAGCGCCCAGTGCTGCTGATCGACGAGATCGACAAGGCCGACATCGAGTTTCCGAACGATCTGCTGCTCGAACTCGATCGCATGGAGTTCTTCGTCTACGAGACCGGCGAAACCATCAAGGCCGCCAAGCGGCCCGTGGTGATCATCACATCCAACAACGAGAAGGAACTGCCGGACGCCTTCCTGCGCCGCTGTTTCTTCCACTACATCAAGTTTCCCGATCACGAGACGATGGAGAAGATCGTCGACGTGCATTTCCCCGGCATCAAGAAGCGGCTGGTGGAAGAAGCGCTGCGCATCTTCTTCGACGTACGCGACGTGCCGGGCATCAAGAAGAAGCCCTCGACCTCGGAACTGCTCGACTGGCTGAAGCTGCTGCTCAACGAGGACATCACGCCCGAAATCCTGCGCGAGCGTGACCCCAAGAAGATCATCCCGCCCCTCCACGGCGCGCTGCTGAAGAACGAGCAGGACGTGCATCTGTTCGAGCGTTTGGCGTTCATGTCGCGGAGAGACGGCCGCTAACCT
>CANJEY010000377.1 GCA_947472615.1 Beijerinckiaceae bacterium | reverse complement strand
CGGGCTGGATGAAGATTTTGAAGGATTTGTTCGGATAAAGCACTCCGGGTCGCCCTCGTGCTTCGAGACGCGCCGCGCGCGGCGCTCCTCAGCATGAGGGCTGGAAGCTAGCATCAAAAACCTCATGCTGAGGAGGCCCGCAGGGCCGTCTCGAAGCACGAGGTTTTTGCGTCTCAGCTTAATCCTTCCTGAAACGCGCGATCTCTTTCTCGTCGATCTCGACGCCGAGACCCGGCCGCTGTGGCACGGGGAGCCGGCCGCCTTTCGACACGGCCGCCGCGCCGAGTGGATTGCCCTCAAGATCGCAGAAACGATGCTCGCACACCACGTCGCCGTCCATGGCGGCGATCATGTGGATGGCGGCGATCAGCGCCGGCCCGACGAAGGGCGTGTGCGGAACCGTCTCGATTCCTTCGCCCAGCAGATATTGGATGATCTTCCACGTCTGCGTGATGCCGCCGATCTTGGCGACGCTGGGCTGAACGACATCAGCGCCTTTCGACTGCGCCAGCAACCGCGCGTCATTGATGTTGCCGAGGTTCTCGCCCACCGCCAGCGGCACATTCACACGCCGCCGCGTCTCCGCCAGCAGATCGTAGCGATCCACCGGATAGAGCGGTTCCTCGAGCCAGCGCAGATTGTACGGTTCCGCCGCGTTGCAGAACGCGACCACATCGCGCACGTCGTCCCAGTAGCAATTGGTGTCGACCATCAGCGATCGTGTGGAGCCGATGGCGTTGCGCGCCGCCACGATGGCTTCGATCGAGTGCTCGTGCAGCTTGATGTGATCATAGCCGCGCGCTGCGGCCGCACCCGACACCTTCTCGACGTAAGCCGGATCAGTGCAACGGAACAGGCTGGCGTAGGCTGGGATCGTCTCGCGCTTCTTGCCGCCGAGCAGCTCCCACAAGGGCTTGCCGGCGATCTTGCCGGCGATGTCCCAGAGCGCGATGTCGAGGCCCGACAGGGCGAACTGCACCGGGCCGCTGCGTCCCATGCTCTGTGTGCGGCGCGTCAGGTCGAACATCAGCGTTTCGATGTCGCGAGGATCGCGGCCCACGGCGAGCTTGGCGATGATTTCGCGGATCGCCGGGATGGTCACCGGCACCGAGGCGTTGCTGAACGCCTCGCCCCAGCCGGTGACGCCTTCGTCGGTCGTGACCTTTACGAACAGGATGTCCTGTGTGTCCCATGCGCCCATGCCGTGGCGCTGCGGCTTCGGCGCGCCATGCTCGTAGGGCATCGCGACCAGAATGGGTTCGACAGACGTGATCTTCATGCGGACGCCCCTCTGGTTTAGTTGCCGATCGGCACGATTTCATTATAGCGCGCGATGACGTCCTTCGGGGTCGCGACGGCCTTGCGCAAAAGCTCCAGCACCTTGTCGCCGTCGATCGGCGACAGGTCGACTTCCAGCCTCAGGGCATCTGATCGGAACGCCGGGTCTTTCGTCATGTCCATGAAGGCCTTGCGCAGCGCCTCGACGCGATCGGCCGGCAGGCCGGGCGGGGCGACGAGCGGCAGCGACATGAAGAACGGCAGTTCGGCGAAATCGAGCATCGCCTTGCCTTCCGGCGAAGTCACGAGCTCATGGCCGGTCGGCACGTCGGGCAGATCCGCGAGGCGCGTGGTGCGGCCGAACTGCACGAGTGGGCGAACGCCCTTCGACTCCCACAGGGCGCGCTGCGTGGCGCGCAGAGAGCTGAGCAGCACGACCTGTCCGTCGATCTCGCCCGACTGCATCCCGAGCGACAGTGCCGGCGCGCCCGGATAACCGCGCACGATCTTCAGATTGAGGCCAAGCACGTCCTTCGCCATCTGGGCGAAGATCAGATTGGTGGAGCCGGGCGTGCCGGAGCCGAGCGTCGCCGAGACGCCCGCCTTGCGCAGATCGAGCGCGGATTTCGCCGGATGCTGCGGGGTCAGAATCAGCATGTCGGCGTCTTCGGCGAAAGACGACAGGGAGGCGATCCATGTCAGTTTCAGCGGATCGAATTTGGCGTTCGGATCGCCCTGAATGGCGACCTGCGGGGTGCCGGGCTGCACCACAGCCAGGGTCGCGCCGTCGCGGTCGGACGTATTGTAGAGCCGGTTCGCCAGCACGAGGCCGCCGCCGCCCGGCGTGTTCTGCACCACCACATTGGGTTTGCCGGGAATGAACTTGCCGAAGTGTCCGGCGATCAGGCGCGCGTTGACGTCGTAACGCCCGCCCGGCGCGGTGGCGACGAGGATGCTGACGTTCTTGCCCTTGTAGAAGGCTTCGACGGCAGCCGTGTCGGCCTGCGCAGGCGGCGTCAGCGCCGCCGCTGCCAGCAATCCCCAAGCGATGGCTGAGTGTCCGATCCGCTGCATGGCGTCCTCCCTGTCTGCGGCTCATTTGCCGGGTTCGGGAGGCGGATGCAAGCTGCGCATCAGGGAATGGCCAAGCGTCCGTCCACCACGACCGCGCCTCTCGGATCGAAATGCACCACGGCGAATTCACCCGGATCGAGCGACACGTTCGCAATCGACTGAATGTTGGTGAGGTGTGTGACCAGCACCGCGAACTGCCCCAGCGGAAAGGTCCGCATCGTTGCAATCGCTTTCACGCCCGCCGCACGCATGCCGTCGGGATCGAGCAGGAAGGTCTGGTTGAGGTCGGGCGTCGTCTTGATGGGGCCGAGTTTCAGTAGCGTCGCGGTGTCCTTGGCTCGGCAATATTGGCTCGAGAGCAGCGTCGCCTTGCTGATACCCTGTTTTCGAAATGCGTCGCCGATGCGGGCGGCCTGCGCGCGTCCGCCCGCGTCGAGATTGCGCTGGATTGCGCAATTGTCGAAGTCCATGTCATTCGATTCAGGCACGCTGCCGGGCGCATTCGCATGGCGTAGCAGCACGATGTGTCCGGGCTTCTTCAGGATGCTCCAGATATCCACCTCCGCGCTTGAGGGGGAGGCGAACACGCTGATCAAGGCAATGGCCGCAAATGCGATCCGCCGCATGTCGACCCTCCATCACATTGTTTGGCCAGACGAATTCGTCGTGCCAAGCTTTTCCCGGACGGGTGGGCAAGTCAATGGCGGCGCTTGTGCGCGTGCGCCAAAACAAAAGGGCGCCCCGATGGAGCGCCCCTGAAGCAGACCGGAAGTCGGATCAGATTCGGATCAGATCTTGCCGTGCGTGCCGTCGCAGAGCGGCTTGTTGATCGAGGCCTTGCAGCCGCAGAAATAGACCTTGGCGTTCTTGGTCGCCTCGTACTTGATCGGCGAGATGCCGGAGCCCTTGTGGGCGCCGTCACAGAACGGCTGTTTGGCGGACTTGCCGCAGGCGCACCAGAAATAATTCTTTCCGGCTTCGACTTCGACCGGATAGGGGGCCTTCTGGGCGATTACAGGTTCAGTCATCGTGTCCTCTTGGAATGGGTGCGAAACCCGGCAGGCGGGAATCGCCCCATTGTTACGCCAAAGCTGGAATTGTCCATCGGCTTTCGTGCAAGCCCCTGTTTTCGGCGTTCAGCGTTCAGATTTGGGCAGCGACCAGGGAGCCGCCACGCGCTGGATCAGCCCGATGAGCTGGAAAAAGCCGAGGCTCATCGCCACCAGCACGACCAGCGCCGCGAACCCCTGCGGGATCTTGAAGAACGAGGTCGAGAACTGGATGAAGTAGCCGAGCCCGTGTTCGGCAGCGACGAATTCCGCCACCACCGCGCCGACGACCGACAGGGTCGTGGATATCTTCAGCGCGCTGAACAGATAGGGCAGCGCATACGGCAGCCGGATGTGGAAGAACTCGCGCGACCGGTCGGCGCGCAGCGAGCGCGACAGTTCGATCAGTTCCTCGGGCGTCGCCAGCAGGCCCGTCGTGGTGGTCACCACGATCGGGAAGAAGGTAATCAGGAAAGTGATGACGACGCGGGGCAGGTCGGACGTGCCGAGCGTCACCACGATGATCGGCGCCACCGCCACGATGGGCGTCGAATGCACGATCACGATCAGCGGATAGATGGCGCGCGACAGCGCTTTCGACGACGACAGCGCCACCGCCATCGGGATCGACACGAGGATCGCCGCCACATAGCCCATCAGGGCCACCCGGATCGTCGACCAGGCGTGCTGCAGCCACAGATTGAGCGGGATTTCCATCGCCCCCATGACGATGCCGCTCGGCGCCGGCAGCAGGAAGGTCGGCACCTTGAAGTAACGGCAGGCGGCTTCCCACACGATGAGAAGGCCGATGAACGTCAGCAGCGCCGGAAAGCGTGTCGCGATGCGGCGGATGATGTTGGGCGGCGGCGAATTGAGAGCGGCCATGATCAGGCCGCCTGACGGCTGAAGAGACGGCCGCGAATGTGGTTCGACAGCGCGCTGAACGCGGGGTCCGACAACGTCTCCATCGAACGCGGCCGCGGCAGGTTCACGTCGAGGATTTCACGCACCGCGCCGGGGCGTGGCGTCATCACGATGATGCGGTCGGCGAGCAGTACGGCTTCAGGAATCGAATGCGTGATGAACAGAACCGTCTTTGGTCGTTCCGACCAGATGCGCAGAAGCTCGAAGCT
>CANJEY010000376.1 GCA_947472615.1 Beijerinckiaceae bacterium | reverse complement strand
TCGATGAACAGCGACCGGACATTGTTCTGCATCTGGGGCTGGCGGGGAGGCGCAAGAGCATCAGCGTCGAGACGCGCGGCGGGAACCGCCGTTCGACGCTGCGCCATGATTCTGCGCGGCGAACCCCGAAGCGGCCAACGATCGACGCCGGGGGCGAGGCGCTTCGGATGGTGCAACTGCCGGTCGCCGCAATGGCGCGCGCCATCGGGCGTGCGGGCGCGCCGGCCCGCCTGTCGATCGACGCCGGCGACTATGTCTGCAATCAAACGCTCTATACTTCGCTGGGCCTCGGGGCGAACGCGGGCTTCATTCACGTTCCGCGTTCGCGCGCCTTGCGCCGGCCCCTGCGCGCTGATCGCCTCGACCCGCGACCCACGATCGACGCCATGACCGCCGGCGTTCTGGCGGCGATCGTGATCTGCGCCGCGCAGACTCGAAACGCGGCGCTGGCGCGCGCCCTGCGCGGCCGCGCTTGACCCGCCGCCGCGCGTCTCATAGGTCAATCTCATATATCAGAACGGCTGGATCACCATGACTCCTGAGACTGGCGGCTTCCTTCTGGCGCTGCTGCAAATCATCTGGATCAACATTCTCCTGTCCGGCGACAACGCCGTCGTGATCGCGCTCGCCTGCCGCGGCCTGCCGCCCGAGATGCGCAAATGGGGCGTCATTTTCGGTGCGGGCGTCGCAGTGGCGATGCGGATCGGCTTCACCATCGTGGTCGCGACCCTGATGGGCCTACCCTATCTGAAGATCATCGGCGGCCTGCTGCTGTTCTGGATCGCCATCCAGCTCCTGCACGACAACGACGATGAAGCCGACATCGCCGCGACGCATTCGATCTGGAGCGCGGTGCGGACCATCGCCATCGCCGATCTCGTCATGTCGCTCGACAACGTAGTCGCCATCGCGGCCGCCGCGAAAGGCTCGTGGACGCTCATCATCATCGGCCTTGCGATGTCGGTGCCGCTGATCGTGTTCGGCGCAACGCTGATCATCACGATCCTCGAGCGCTATCCGGTTCTCGTCTGGGCGGGCGCGGCGTTGCTCGGGTGGGTGGCGGGCAACCTGATCGCCGAAGACCCGCTGGTTCATTCGGCCAAGCTCGGCTTGCCGGACGAAGTTTTCAGCTCAGGCGCGGGCCTGCTCGGCGCAGCGATCGTCGTGCTGGCGGGCTGGCTGCTGCGCCGCCGTAAAAAGGAAGAGGAAGAAGACCCGGCGAGTTCCGGCTGAGCTTTACAGCTTGGGGTGCACGTCCATCGGCCGGATGTTGCGGATGGGCTCGACCAGCCGCACGCAATCGATGCGGCCTGAGGCGAGGCATCGCTGCTTGGCCTCGTAACGGTCGATCGACATCACCGTCCAGACAATCGCGAAACCGACTGCGAGCAGAAGCGCCGTCGCCGCCAGATTGACGAAATGACGATGCGCATAATCGGTCTCGTCGCGGCGGCGAAGCGGAACGATCCGCGGCTGCGCGGTCTCTGCTGGAAGCGGGGTTCCGCTGCTGTTCATCATGAGCCCCGGCGCAAATCGACGGTCGCGAAGCGCCTCAAGTGAGGAATTTGCGCCCCGGAAAGCATGGAATCAAGCCAAAATGTGGCGGCGCTACGCTTTCGGCGGCGAAAACGGCACGGCGCGGAACAGACCGGTCGCCTTGGCGACGAGTTCGCCGCTCTCGTCCGTGACCCTGCCTTCGGTGACGATGAGCGTGCGCCCGCCGCGCAACACGACGCCCTCGCCGGTCAGAGTCCCTGAGCCCGGTGACAGGAAATTCACCTGCATGTCGATGGTGACGACACTGCCTGTCTCGTCGAGCGTCGAACTCGCCGCGCCCGCCATGCAGGCGTCGAGCAACGTCATCAGCAGGCCGCCGTGCGTTCTGCCGTGACCGTTGCAAAGGTGCGGCTGCGTCTCGACGCGGGCGACGCAACGCCCGTTCTCGCGGAATGGCCGCTGGATGTTGCAGTAGTCGAAAAACGGAATGACACGGGGCTTCGACGCCATGACAGCCTCAGGCCGCGTGAGCGCGGCGCGTGCGCTCCTGAATGTCGCGCAGCACGCGCAGTTCTTCCTCCGTCGGCGCGGGCGTCTCGACGACATGGGCCGAAAAGCGGATCGGCCACCCGCAGTTTTCCTGAATGGCTTCGCGCGTGACGCCCGGATGGATCGATACGACCGTCATCTCGTTCGTCGCCGCATCGGGCTCCAGCACGCAGAGATCGGTGATGAGTTTCGTCGGCCCCTGGCTGCGCACGCCGAGTTTCTGACGTTCGACGCCGGTTGGCCCGTGGCCCATCGAGGTGATGAACGGCAGACGGTCGACGAAGGCGCGCTTGCCCATCGCCATGGTGATGAAAATTTCGCCGCAGTTCGTGGCGATCTCGGGCGCGCCGCCGCCGCCTGGAAGCCGTACTTTCGGCTTGTGATAATCGCCGACGACCGTGGTGTTGATGTTGGCGAAGCGGTCGATCTGCGCGCCGCCGATGAAGCCGATCGTGATGCGCCCGCCCTGCAGCCAGTAACGGAACATCTCCGGCACCGACACGGTGGTCAGCGCTGTCTCGCACAATTCGCCATCGCCGATGGAGAGCGGCAGCACATTGGGTTTCGTGGCGATCGTGCCGCTTTCGTAGATCAGCGTGACGCCCGGCGCATGCGTCAGCCGTGCGAGGTTGCATGCGGCCGAGGGCGCGCCGATGCCGACGAAACAGACGTCGGTCGATTTCAGCGCGCGGGCCGCCGCGATCGTCATCATCTCGTTGGGCGTGAAGGAAGCGCTCATTCGTGTCTCCTCACGCCTGCTTCTTCGCGTGGACCGCGAAGGCGCTCGCGTCCTTGTCGAGCACGTTGTCTTTCATCCACGCGAGGAAGCTGTCTCGCTCGCGCGAAATCTTGTCCCACGCGATGTAGAAGGAATTGTCGCGCTTGTAATAGCCCTGCGCATAGGACGGATGCGCGCCGCCAGGGACACACGCTATGGCGGTGATCGTCCAGTGCGGGAGCACGATGGAATTGTAGGATGTCGTTCTCAGGTCGTCGACGATCTCCTCGACGGTCACGATGGAGCGTTTCGCGGCCAGCACCACTTCCTTCTGACAGCCCGTGATGCCTTCGAGCAGCACGTTGCCGTCGCGGTCGGCGCGCAGCGCATGCACGATGCCCACATCCGGCCTGATCGCCGGCACGGTGGCGAGAAACTCGCCGGTGTAGGGGCATGTGATCGACTTGATGCGCGGATTGACCTTCGGCAGGTCGACTCCGATGTAGCCGCGAAACGCCGCGAACGGCAGATTGGCCGCTCCCGCCTCGTAGGCGTTGGCCATGCCGGCGTGCGAATGTTCCTCGATGGCGAGTGCGTTCGGCCAGCCGTTCTCGATGGCGTCGCGGATGCGGTGCGTCGATCCGACGCCCGGATTGCCGCCCCACGAAAACACCAGCTTCTCGGCGCAGCCCATGCCGATCATCTGATCGTAGATCAGATCCGGCGTCATGCGGATCAGCGTCAGCCGCTTGCGCTTCTGGCGGATGATTTCATGCCCGGCCGCAAACGGAATGAGATGCGTGAAGCCTTCCATGGCGATTGTGTCGCCATCGCGCACATGCTCGGCGACCGCATCGTGAAGGGACAGGACTTGCGCCATTCAAACCTCGGTCAGCGGCTCATGCGGGTTGTATGGCTTCGCTTGGCTCGCAACGCCGCGCATCCAAGTGCGGCTGTCATTGCGAGAAGCGAAGCGGCGAAGCAATCCATCTGCGTTTTGCCTGATGGGATTGCTTCGCTTCGCTCGCAATGACGTTGGGGGTGGCGTCTGTCAGCCCCAGACTTCCTTGGCGATGTCCACCACGAAGGCGAGCTTGTCCCACTGCTGCTGCTCGCTCAGCGTGTTGCCTTCCTCCGTCGAGGCGAAACCGCACTGCGGGCTCAGGCAGAACTGGTCGAGCGGCGCGTATTTCGAGGCTTCCTCGATGCGGCGCAGGATCGAGTCGCGGCTTTCGAGTTCGCCGGTCTTCGACGTGATGAGGCCGATCACCACATGCTTGCCCTTCGGCAGGAAGCGCAGCGGCTCGAAACCACCCGAACGGTCGTTGTCCCATTCGAGGAAGTAGGCGTCGGCGTTGACGCGGTTGAACAGCAGGTCGGCGATTGGCTCGTAACCGCCCGACGCCACGAACGTGGAGCGGAAATTGCCGCGGCAGACGTGGATCGAGATCACCATGTCCTTCGGCTTCTCGGCGATCGCGCTGTTGATCATGCCGGCGTAGATTTCGCCCTGCGTCTGCCAGTTCTCGCCGCGCGCTTCGAGCATCTTGCGCTGCTCGGGATCGCACAGATAGGCAAAGCTGCAATCGTCGAGCTGCAGATAACGGCAGCCCGCCGCCGCGAAGCCGTTCACGGCCTGTCGGTAGGCGAGCCCGAGATCCTCGTAGAAGGCGTCCATCGACGGATAGACGCCCATGTTGATCAGCTTGCGGCCGCCGCGATAGTGCAGCATCGACGGGCTCGGGATCGCCTGCTTCGGGGTCTTCTTTGTG
>CANJEY010000375.1 GCA_947472615.1 Beijerinckiaceae bacterium | reverse complement strand
CGGAGTACGCGGATCGCGGCATCGCCAACATGTCCTACAAGGTGCCGCATTATCGTTATGAGCGTCAGGTCGTGCCGACCAACATTCCGGTCGGTCCGAACCGCGCGCCCGGCAACAACAACAACGGCTTCACGATCGAGAGCTACGTCGACGAGATGGCGCTGGCTGGCGGTTGGGATCCGCTGGAATGGCGCCTCAAGATGACCGAGGGCAACGAGCCGTGGCAGCGCGTGCTCAAGCGCCTGAAGGAAGTCTCCGGCTTCACCACGAAGCTTCCGAAAGGTCGCGGCATGGGCATCGCGGTGGTCGAGTCGCACGGCTCGGTCGTCGGCGCCTGCGCCACCGTCGAGGTGACGCGTCGCGGCGCGCTCAACATCGAGAAGATCCTGATCGTCTCGAACACGGGCTATTGCATCAACCCGCGCGCCGCCAAGGAGCAGGTCTACGGCAGCTGCGCTTGGGAGCTGAGCCACGCGATGTACGGTGGCCTCACCCTGCAGGGCGGGCGCTTCCAGAACATCAACTTCGACACCTACAAGCTGTTGCGCATGCCCGACATGCCCAGCATCGAGAGCGTGTTCGACATGTCGGAGAACAATTGGTGGGGCGGCTTCGGCGAGACCGCTGGCCCGCCGACGCCTCCGGCGGTCGCCAACGCGATCTTCTTCGCCACCGGCAAGCGCATCCGCACCACTCCGATCATCAAGCATGATCTGAGCTGGGCCTGATCGCCTGACAGCGCCGGATTCGTCCGGCGCACCGATTGCAACACGCTGTGGCCGGGGCCGTGAGGTTCCCGGCCGCATTTCGTCTGACCGGATGATCAGGTAGCCTGCCGCACATGAAAAAGTTTGCGATCTTCGTTGTTCTCGTTCTGGCGGCAGCTGCCGCCGGCGCCTATGCGTGGGCGACGCGCCATCCGGCGATCGCCCCGATCGCCCGCCCGGCGCCAGCGTCCTTCGACAAAAATCTGGTCAAGCAGGGCGAGAAGCTCGCGGGCTTCGGCAATTGTCACGTCTGCCACACGAAGCCGGGCGGCAAGCCGTTCGCCGGCGGGCTCGGCCTGCCGACGCCGTTCGGCACCATCTACACGACGAACATCACGCCTGATGTCGACACCGGGATCGGCGGCTGGTCGGAGCAGGCCTTCATGCGCGCCATGCGCGACGGCGTCGACCGCGAAGGCCGTCACCTCTATCCGGCGTTTCCGTTCGACTATTACACCAAGACCTCAGACGCCGACCTGAAGGCGATCTACGCCTACCTGATGACGCGCGAGCCGGTTTCGCAGAAGCCGTCCGCGAACGAATTGCCCTTCCCGTTCAACATCCGTCTGCTGCTCGCGGGCTGGACATTCCTGTTCCACGAGCCGGGCGAATTCAAACCCGACGCCTCGAAGGACGCCGAGTGGAATCGTGGCGCCTATCTGGTCGAAAGTCTCGGCCATTGCGGCGCCTGCCACTCGACCCGCAACAGCTTTGGAGCCGCGGCGAAGAGCGGCCCGGGCGCATATGCGGGCGGCAGCGCGGAAGGCTGGTACGTGCCGCCACTGGTGGCCGCGACGCCCGCCCCGATCCCGTGGACGGTCAAGACGCTCGTCAATTACCTGATCGACGGCTGGGACGGCCAGCACGGCATCGCGGCCGGCCCGATGACGCCAGTGGCGACCGACCTGGCCGACCAGAAGGAAGACGATGTCTTCGCCATCGCCAATTACCTGATGTCCATCAAGGGCGGCGCAAAGCCTGCCGCCGAGCAGGACAAGCTCGCCGCCGACGCCGTATCGGCAGCCGAAAAGCTCGAATGGGGTCACGCGCAGGCCCCTGCCGTGCCGAACGATCCGGTGATGCAGAAGGGCGCGCGCGTGTTCGAGACGCAATGCGCCACCTGCCACAAGGCCGGCGGCAAACCCGCGCCGCTGGCGCTCACCACAGTCGTCAACGCGCCCGACGCCGGCAATGTCGTAATGGCGAGTTTCTACGGCATCCAGCCGCCGCGTGGCGTGCTCGACCGCTCCATGCCGCCGCGCGCGACGCAGATCGCCGACGACGAGATGGTGGCGCTGGCGACTTTCATTCGCGCGCGCTTCAGCAAAAAGCCGGCATGGACGGGGGTCGAGGCCTCGGTGCGCGCAGCGCGCGCCGCCGCCCATTGAGGAGCGCCGGATGACGCGCGCCTTAAGTCGCCGGTACTTACTCGGCGCGGCGGCTCTCGCGGTCGCGGCGCCGCTCGCAGGGCGCGTCGCGTTCGGACAAGCGCAGGAACGGCTGCGGCTGCCGCCGCTGATCGACACCCGCGCCTCCGGGCGGCTGGCGTTGCGGGCGCAGCCGGGCGAACTCTCGATTCGGGGCGGTCCGCCGGCGCTGACGGCTGGCTACAACCAGAATTATCTTGGGCCGACCATCGTGATGCAGAATGGCCCGCTGGCGGTGCGGGTCGAGAACGCCCTGCAGGAGCCGGTGTCATCGCACTGGCATGGGCTGCTGGTGCCGGGCGAACAGGACGGCGGCCCGCACAAGGCGATCGCGCCGGGCGAAGCCTGGACTGGCGACATGGACCTGTCGCAGCGGCCCTGCACGCCCTGGTATCATTCCCATGCGCATGGCTCGACCGCGCGTCACGTCTATGCCGGGCTGGCCGGAATGATCAACTACACCGACGGCCGCGACGATCAGCGCGGCCTGCCGTCGCGGTACGGGATCGACGACCTGTCACTGGTGATTCAGGATCGCCGTTTCGACGATTCCGGCCGCATGATCTACAATCCGGACTCGACCGACATCCAGAATGGTTTTCAGGGCAGTCGCATTCTGGTCAATGGCCAGTTCAACGCGATTGCGCCCGTCCCGCGCGGCATCGTCAGGCTACGTTTGCTCAACGGGTCGAACGCACGCTTTTACACGCTGCATTTCAACGATCGGCGTCCCTTCTTTCTCGTCGGCACGGACGGCGGGCTTCTGCCAAACCCGCTGGAAATGACCTACATGCGCATAGCGCCTGCCGAGCGCATGGAAATCCTGGTCGACTTTGGCGAAGGACCGGCGCCGGTGCTGATGAGCGCCAGCGGCCTGCCGATGAAGATCCTCGAATTCGCCATCGATGAAACCCAGCCCCGGCGCATCGTCCGCGTGCCGGAGACGCTCGACGCCGAGCCCGCCTGGCCGGACGCCGACTCGCTGCCGCTGCGCCGCTTCGCGCTGAACATGGGCGGCAGTTCGCTTGCCGAAGTGAAGCAGGGTGCTGGAATCCATTCGGTGCACGCCGGCCACGGCGCGCCGGCGCGGCTGATCGGTTCGGGGCCGAACGGCGAACTCGGCATCGGGATGACCGACTTCGGCATCAACGGTCGCGCCTACGACATGAAGCGCATAGATTTCGCCGTGAAGCTCGGCGCGTTCGAGCGCTGGATCATTAGCGGCGGCGGGGCTGGCGTCCTGCATCCGTTCCACGTTCACGGCGTGCATTTTCGCGTCGTCAGCACGGCCGGAGCGCCGCCGAAACCCGAAGATTCAGGCTGGAAAGACACCGTGGTGGTCGACGGTCAGGCGGAGATCATCGTCAAATTCGAACGCACCGCCAGCGCGGACGCGCCCTACATGTACCATTGTCACATCCTCGAACATGAGGACGCCGGCATGATGGGTCAGTTCACGGTCGCGTAGCGAACAGCTTGCGGCGACTCACATGCCGCCGAGATGATCGGCGACAGTGAAGATGTCCTTATCGCCGCGTCCGCAGAGATTCATCACCATCAGATGATCCTTCGGCTTGGTCGGGGCGATCTCGATGACGCCCGCCAGCGCGTGCGACGGCTCCAGCGCCGGGATGATGCCTTCGAGCTTGCAGCAGAGCTGGAAGGCTTCGAGCGCCTTCTTGTCGGTCGCCGAAATATAGGTGACGCGGCCTGTGTCGCGCAGCCATGCGTGTTCAGGCCCGATGCCCGGATAGTCGAGCCCCGCCGAGATCGAATGGCCCTCGTTGATCTGGCCGTCCTCGTCCATCAGCAGATAGGTGCGGTTGCCGTGCAGCACGCCCGGCCGTCCACCGGCGAGCGACGCCGCATGTCCGTCCTTCACCTCGAGCCCATGACCCGCCGCCTCGACGCCGTAGATTTCAACGGAGGGATCGTCGAGGAACGGATGGAACAGTCCGATCGCGTTCGAGCCGCCGCCGATGCAGGCGATCAGTGAATCGGGCAGGCGGCCTTCGGCGGCGTGCATCTGGGCGCGCGTCTCATTGCCGATGACGCTCTGGAAATCGCGCACCATGGCCGGATAGGGATGCGGCCCGGCCGCCGTGCCGATGCAGTAGAACGTGTCGGCCACATTGGTCACCCAGTCGCGCAGCGCCTCGTTCATAGCGTCCTTCAGGGTGCGCGCGCCCGACTGCACCGGCACCACCTTGGCGCCGAGCATCTTCATGCGGAACACGTTGGGCTTCTGGCGCTCGACGTCGGTCTTGCCCATGAAGATCTCGCACGGCAGCCCGAAGCGCGCGCACACCGTCGCCACGGCGACGCCGTGCTGGCCAGCGCCCGTCTCGGCGATGATGCGCGTCTT
>CANJEY010000374.1 GCA_947472615.1 Beijerinckiaceae bacterium | reverse complement strand
TTTGCATAATGCCAGCCTGATTCCGCTGCCTTCGCCCTGTCGGTGCTGCATTTTCAGCAATGTGGTGTATTTTTTTAATGACGTCAATTTCTATTGACAGTTTTTTCATCGACGGCCTAAATTGCGGACAAGGAAGTCCTACTGGATGCCGAGGCGCGCCATTGGCGGGGAACGACAAATGAGCATCGGTCGGCCGACTGCCAGCATCAGACAGCCGCTCTACACAGCCGAGCAGCGCCGCGCCCGTGACGAAACGCCGTGGACATTGGTGCAGGGCGTTCTGGCTCCCGTGCAGTTCGCGATCTTCCTGGTGAGCCTCGTTCTCGTCGTTCGCTATCTGGCCACCGGAGAAGGGCAGTTCGCCGCCACGCAGTCAGTCGTGGTGAAGACGCTCGCGCTCTACGCCATCATGGTCACCGGGGCGATCTGGGAGAAGGTGGTTTTCGGCCGCTATCTGTTTGCGCCGGCGTTCTTCTGGGAAGACGTGTTCAGCATGCTGGTGCTGGCGCTGCACACGGCCTATCTGGCGGCGCTGCTGTTCGGTTGGCTCGAGCCGCATGCGTTGATGCTGCTCGCGCTCGCCGCCTATGCGGCCTATGTGGTGAACGCCGCTCAATTCATTCTGAAGCTCCGCATGGCGCGCCTCGAGTCGGGGGCGCCGGCGAACCGCGACGCGCAGGCCATGGAGTTTGCTCCATGAACGCGCCAGCTCCGATCGGCACGGCCCAGGCGACGCCTATCGGCGGTTGCTCGACCGCGCCCGTGCTGCGCGAACGCGGCCAGCACGAAGTCTTCTGCGGGCTGACGGGAATCGTCTGGCTGCATCGCAAGATTCAGGACGCTTTCTTCCTCGTTGTTGGCTCGCGTACCTGCGCGCATCTGATCCAGTCGGCCGCCGGCGTGATGATCTTCGCGGAGCCGCGCTTCGCCACCGCGATTCTCGACGAACGCGATCTCGCCGGCATCGCCGACATCGACGACGAACTCGACCGCGTCGTGCAGAAGCTGCTTGAGCGCAGGCCTGAAATCAAACTCCTGTTCCTCGTCGGCTCCTGTCCGTCGGAAGTGATCAAGATCGATCTGAAGCGCGCCGCGGAGCGTCAGTCCCGGCTTCATACTCCGCGCGTGCGGGTGCTGAGCTATTCGGGCAGCGGCATCGAGACGACGTTCACGCAGGGTGAGGATGCGTGCCTGACGTCGATCGTGCAGTCGTTGCAGCACGCCGTCATAAGCGAGACGAAGTCCCTCATCGTGGCCGGCGCGCTGGCGGATGTGGTCGAAGACCAGTTCGGGCGTCTGTTTGCCGAACTGGGCGTTGCGAATGTGCGGTTCCTGCCCATGCGCCGCGCGGCCGATACGCTCGCGATCGGACCGGGCGACGTTTACATTCTCGCGCAACCGTTTCTGGGTGATACGGCCCGGGCGCTCGAAGAGCGTGGAGCCCGCCGTATCGCCGCGCCTTTCCCGCTCGGCGCCGAAGGCACGACCGCGTGGCTGCGGGCGATCGCGGACGAGTTCGGCATATCGCGCGCGCATTTCGACAAAGTCACCGCCGCTCGCCGACGTCGCGCCGAACAGGCGCTCGCCCGCTATCGCGAGAAGATAGCCGGCAAGCGCGTGTTTCTCTTCCCCGATTCGCAGCTTGAAATTCCGCTGGCGCGGTTTCTGTCGCGCGAACTCGGCGCCACGATCGTCGAAGCCGGGACCCCCTATCTGCACAGGGATCATCTGGCGCACGATCTTGCGCTGCTACCTGAAGGCACGGCGCTGTCCGAGGGACAGGACGTCGACCGTCAGCTTGCCCGGTGTATGGCCGCGAGGCCCGATCTGACCGTGTGCGGGCTTGGTCTCGCCAACCCGCTCGAAGCGCAGGGCATGACGACCAAATGGTCGATCGAACTCGTGTTCACGCCGATCCAGGGCTACGAACAGGCGGGCGACCTCGCCGAACTCTTCGCGCGTCCGCTGACGCGACGCGCGCGGCTGGAGGTCTGACCATGCAACTCACGGTCTGGACCTACGAAGGACCGCCCCACGTGGGGGCCATGCGGGTCGCCACCGGCATGCGCAATCTGCACTATGTGTTGCATGCGCCGCAGGGCGACACATATGCGGACCTGCTGTTCACGATGATCGAACGTCGGGACCGGCGTCCGCCGGTCACCTACACGACGTTTCAGGCGCGCGATCTCGGCGCGGACACGGCTGAAATTTTCAAGACCGCGACGCGCGAAGCTTACGAGCGATTTGCCCCCAAGGCGATGATCGTCGGCGCGTCCTGCACGGCCGAGCTCATTCAGGACGATCCGGGCGGCCTCGCGGCGGCGCTCTCGTTGCCGATCCCGGTCGTGCCGCTCGAACTGCCCGCCTACCAGAAGAAAGAGAACTGGGGCGCATCCGAGACCTTTTATCAGCTCGTGCGCCGCCTCGCCGGGCCGAAGCGCGAAAGACCGGGCGGGCGCAAGCCTTCCTGCAACATTCTTGGCCCGACCGCGCTGGGCTTTCGGCATCGCGACGACGTTCGTGAGGTCACGGATTTGCTTGGGCGTCTCGGCGTCGAGGTGAACGTCGTTGCGCCGCTCGATTCGGATCCCGACGATTTCGCCCTGCTGGGCGACGCCGACTTCAACGTCGTTCTGTATCCGGAAGTCGCCCGGACCGCCGCGCAATGGCTGGAGCGCAATCACGCACAGCCGTTCACCCGAATTGTGCCGATCGGAGTCGGCGCCACGCGCGCTTTCATTGAGGAAGTCGCGGCGCTGGCGCACATCGATCCGTCGGAGCTTCTCTCGCAGGAGCATTCGCGCCTGCCGTGGTATTCGCGCTCGGTTGACGCGACCTATCTGACCGGCAAGCGCGTGTTCATCTTCGGCGACGCGACACACGTGGTGGCTGCGGCGCGGATCGCCGCCAAAGAACTTGGCTTCGCGGTCGTCGGTCTCGGAACCTATTCGCGCGAATTCGCACGCGAGGTGCGCGCCGCTGCAGCCGAGTACGGCGTCGAGGCGCTGATCACCGACGATTATCTCGAAGTCGAGGCGCGCGTCATCGAATTGCAGCCGGAACTCGTTCTCGGCACGCAGATGGAACGTCACATCGCCAAGCGTATCGGGGTTCCGTGCGCGGTGATTTCTGCGCCCGTACATGTGCAGGATTTTCCGGCGCGCTATTCGCCCCAGATGGGTTTCGAAGGCGCCAATGTCATCTTCGACACATGGGTCCATCCGCTGATGATGGGCCTCGAGGAACATCTGCTCGGCATGTTCCGTGACGATTCCGAATTCCACGATGGCGCTGCGCCTTCGCATCTGGGCGGCAGGCCGACGGCGCAATCGTCTGCTGTCGCGGTCGAAACAGTCGACGCGGCGAAATTGGCTGATGTCGGTGCGCCGATCATCGTGGCCTGGGCGAAAGAGGCCGAAATCGAGCTGAAGAAAATTCCATTTTTCGTGCGCGGCAAGGCTCGCCGCAACACGGAGAGCTTCGCGGCCGAGCGCGGAGTGGCGACGATAACAATTGAGACCCTGTATGATGCGAAAGCCCACTTCGCGCGTTGACGCAACGCCGATCCGCGTCGTCTTCGTGACGATGGACACGCACGTCGCCAGTGCGACGGAACGCGCGCGTTCGTCGCTGCAGAAGCAGATGCCGGGTCTCGTTCTCGACGTGCATGCGGCCTCGGAATTCGCTTCAGATCCGGTCGCGCTCGATCGCTGCCTCGCCGATATCGTCCGCGCCGACGTCATCATCGCGATGATGCTGTTCCTCGAAGAACATTTCAAACCGATCCTGAGCGCATTGGCGGCGCGCCGCGACACTTGCGACGCGCTCGTGTGCGGCATCTCCGCGCTCGACGTCGCGAAGCTCACCCGCATGGGCCGCTTCGACATGAGCGCCTCATCGGGCGGGGCGCTGTCATTTCTGAAGCGCCTGCGCGGCAAGCGGACCAGCCAGTCGACGGTCGGCGCGGACCAGATGAAGATGCTGCGCCGCCTGCCGAAGCTGCTGCGCTTCATCCCCGGCGCTGCGCAGGATGTCCGCGCTTACTTCCTTGCGCTGCAATACTGGCTCGCGGGTTCCGAAGAAAACATGGCGAACCTCGTTCGCCTGCTGATCGAGCGCTATGCGGATGGACCGCGTCGCACGCTACGCGCCGCCTGCAAGGCTGCGTTGCCGGTCGAATATCCGGAAGTGGCCGTCTATCATCCCCGCATGGCGGCGTGCATTGCCGACGACGTGAATGCTCTGCCGCGCGCATCTGGCGCCAGGGCGACCGTCGGCCTCTTGCTGATGCGCTCATATGTTCTGGCGGGGAATACCGGTCATTACGATGGCATGATCGCAGCGCTCGAAGCGCGTGGTCTGCGCGTCATTCCGGCTTTCGCAACGGGCCTCGATGCCCGCCCGGCGATTGAGAAATATTTCAGGCGTCAGGGCGCGCCCGCCATCGACGCGATGATTTCGCTGACGGGCTTTTCGCTTGTGGGCGGTCCCGCCTACAACGACGCGCGTTCCGCCGAAATCATCCTCGAACATCTCGACGTTCCCTACATCGCCGCGCATC
>CANJEY010000373.1 GCA_947472615.1 Beijerinckiaceae bacterium | reverse complement strand
GTCCGCGCCGCCATGCCGGGAATTTTGTTCCGCGCAAGTTCGTGGCCGGTGAGGCTCTCGCAATAGACGAAGTCCAATGGACGCGTGCGATCCCAAACCGAATCGCGCACCACATCCGCGATGCCCCAGCGGCGGCAGAACTCCATGTTGCGCGTGCTGACGACCGTCATCTTCGGAATGGTCACGGAGCCATCGCGACGATCGACGACCATACAGTCGACGCCCCGCAATCCAAGCTCGAGCGCCAGCGCCAGGCCGACCGGGCCTGCGCCCGCGATCAGGACTGACGTGGACGTTTCCTTTTGCATGTTCGCGCCGCCCTGTGAGCGTCAGTGGTCCTTATCTGTCCGATATACGCCGCTCCTGCAGGCGCGCAACGGGTTTCGATCCTTGAGGCGCATCGTTTGGCGACCTCGCGGCGCTGGGTTAGGATCGGGAAAATCATCGCAAGGGGGACGGATGCGCCGGATTGGACTCGCGCTCGCAGCGCTGCTGGCGGCCGTCGCCGCCGCCAATGCCCAGCCCTTGGGCGATTATTACAAGGGCAGAACCATCACGCTCGTCACCGGCACGGCCGGCAACGGCAATTACGATCTGATCGCCCGCGTCGTCGCCGAGTTTCTGCCGCGCTATCTGGCCGGTGCGCCCAACGTCATCGTGCAGAGCATGCCGGGCGCGTCGCATGTGCGGGCCACCGAATATGTCAACAATATCGCGCCGAAAGACGGCACAGTGCTGGGCTTCGTGCAGCCCTACATCGTGCTGAACAAGATCCTCACGCCCGCGGCCCGGTATCATCCCGAAGACCTGACGTGGATCGCGCGTCTGGTTCCGTTGAACCAGTTCGGCTTCATGTGGCACCGCGCTGGCGTCTCGAACATCGAACAGGCGCGGCAGAAGGAGACGAATTTCGGTGCGGCTGGCGCAACGGGGCCCTCCGCCATGGTGGCGTGGACGCTCAACCGGATGATCAGCACGAAATTTCGGATCGTGCGCGGCTATGCGGACGACGCAGATCAGTTTCTGGCGATCGAACGCGGCGAGCTGGACGGCATGGGCAGCACGCAACTGGGGCCGATCGCGCGCCGGCCGGGCTGGCTCGAGAACAGGTGGGCGATTCCGATCTACGCGATTGCCCTGCAACGGCTCAAGCAGTTCCCGGACGTTCCCACCATCATCGAACTCGCCCGCACGGGCGAAGACCGCGACGTCATGCGCATTCTGGCGACGATGCCGGCGATCGGCATCACGATTGTCGCGCCGCCGGGGCTTGCGGCGGAGCCGCACGGCGCAACTGCGGCAGGCCGTAGGAGAGATGACGCGGGATGCGGCGTTTCGTCCGCAGGTTGAGCGCCTCAACATGGAACTCGACCCATTGTCGGGACCGGACGTCGGCCTCATGGTGTCGGACATGATGAAGACACCGGCCGCGACCGTCGCGTCGCTTGCAGCCTATGTCGCCCCGCAGGATTGATCGATGGCTCCCCTGTCCGAAAGCGACCTGTCGTTTCTCGCTGCCGAGCTGACGCTCGGCTGTCGTATTCTGGCGGAGCAGGAGATCATCGACGCCTTCGGGCATCTATCGCTGCGCCTCCCGGGCCAGCCCGATCTCTACATGATCAATCGCGGCATGAGTCCGTCGCTGGTGCGGCCGGAAGATTTCATCGTCTGCGATCTGGCTGGTCTTGTGGTGGACGGCGATGGTCACCCCAACGGCGAATGGCCGATCCACTCCGGCATCTTTGCGGCGCGGCCAGATGTGCAGTGCGTGCTGCATTCGCACAGCCGCATGTCGCGCATCTTCAGCCTGTCGACGCAGAAATTGCGCGGCCTGTTGACGTCGTCCGCGCCCGAATGGCAAGGCGGCCTGCCGCTCTATCGCGCGCCCGGGCTCATCACCTCGCTGGAGAAAGGCCGCGCGCTGGCGCAGACGCTCGGTTCGCACTCGGCCGCGTTGCTGCGCGGCCATGGCGACGTCGTGGTCGGCGCCAGTGTGCGCGCCACGGTGCTCAAGGCCATTTCGCTGAAGCAGAACGCCGACGTGCTGCACGAGGTTCTGTCGCACAGCCCGACCATCGAACTATGGAGCGATGAAGACCTCGCAGCGTGGGGCAATCCCGCGCCGGCCAGCGTGTCGGACGAAGCTATTGCGGCGAAGAAGAACAAGGCCTGGGATTACTACGCGGCCCGCGTCGACGGAACGCTCGGGCGTCTGCTGCACAAACCCTACGTATTCGATACCTGCCCGTGTTGCGGCTACGAGCCGACGCGCCGTGCGGCGATCGCCGAAGACTGAGCTGCTGCGTCAGCTCGAGCGACCCGTTGTCTCTACGAAGGGCGCTTCTCGTTCACCACCGGGTTACGCAGCACGCCGATGCCCGAAATCTCGATTTCGAGCGTGTCGCCGTCCTTCATGAATAATTGCGGCTTGCGATGCAGGCCCACGCCCTCCGGCGTTCCGGTCGCGATCATGTCGCCCGGCTGCAGGTCGATGATCGTCGTGATGTATTCCACCAATTACGTCGCCTCCGATCCATGCGGAATTGTCGCTTTCCGATGCATCTTGGCGCAGCGCCGACGGGGGTGTTAGTCTTCTGACGTGCGAGCGTAGCCAACAGACGCCGCCGATCATGGGAGGAACGATTGACTGACGCGACCCGTAGTCCTGTGCGATGGAGTCCATTCGCCGCAAGTTTGGCCACGGCCCTTGCGGCGCTGATAGGAACATTATCAGACCTTCATGCCGCCGATGATATTCTGATCTACCGGGGCGCGGACCGTGATGCGCGCATTCTGGCCGGCGCCCAGAAGGAGGGGCAGGTCATCTTCTATTCGACCATGATCGCCAATCAGGCGCTGCGGCCGTTGACGGAGGCGTTCAACAAAAAATATCCGCAGGTGAAGATGTCCTACTGGCGTGCGCCGCAGGAAGACATCATGCAGAAGATCAACGCCGAGTATCGCGCCAACAACATGGTCGGCGATGTGATTGCCGGCACCGGGATCGGCGAGATGTCGATCGAGTCCGGAATCGCGCAGCCCTATTTTGTGCCGGCGCTGGAACAATATCCAAAATCTTACCACGATCCGCAGGGCCGCTGGACGCCGACGAATCTCTATTATTACGGCGTTGCGGTGAATACGAAGCTGGTCGCCGCCAAGGATGCGCCAAAGACGTTCGATGATCTTCTGGACCCGAAATGGAAGGGCAAGATGGCGTGGCGAGTCGGCGAATTGACCGGTGCTCCGCTGTTCATTTCCAATCTGCGCACGGCGTGGGGCGAGGAGCGCGCGCTGGCCTATTTGTCGAAGCTCAAGGGGCAGAACATCATCAACTTCGGCTCGGGCAGCGCGCGGACGCTGGTGGATCGCGTCATGGCGGGTGAATACCCGATCGCACTGAACATCTACGCCAACCATCCTTTGATCAGCGCCGGCAAGGGCGCGCCGGTGACCACGCAATTGCTGGACCCGATTCCGTCGTCCGCATCGACGATGGTGATTCCGAAGAACGCGCCGCATCCGCACGGGGCGATGCTGCTCGCCGACTATATCCTGTCGAAGGAAGGGCAGGGCATTCTGGCGAAGGCGGAATATTATCCGGCGCATCCGGAGGTCGCGGCGCTGCCGGAGATGCAGGCGGTCGTTCCGCGCGTCGCCGGCGTACCGGAGAATTTCCTCGGGCCGGACCGCTTTCTTGGATACGCGGTGACGTCCGAGAAAATCTATCAGGACATGTTCAAATAGCGCGCTGACTTTCGGCGGGAGGATAGTTCGTTCATGGCCAGACGGGATCAGCTGAGGCTCGGCGCATTTTTCAATCCGACCGGGCATCATGTGGCCTCATGGCGTCATCCGCGCGGGCAGGCTGACGGAGCGCTCAATCTCTCCCACTACATCGATATTTCGCGTACGGCCGAACGCGGCAAGTTCGACATGATCTTTCTCGCCGACCAGCAATATGTGCGGCCGGCGCGACTGGAGGCGATCAGTCGATCGGCGCAATATATCGTGCAGTTCGAGCCGCTGACGCTGCTGTCGGCGATCTCGATGGCCACGACGCATATCGGACTCGTCTCGACGGCGACCACGAGCTATTTCGAGCCCTATCATGTCGCGCGCAAATTCGCTTCGCTCGATCACATCACCGGCGGACGCGCCGGCTGGAACATCGTGACCGGCGCCAATGCGGCGGAGGCTTACAATTTCGGACGGGACGCACATTACGCGCACGATGAACGCTACGATCGCGCCGCAGAGTTCACACGCGTCGTCACGGGCCTGTGGGACAGCTGGGACGACGACGCCTTCGTGTTCGACAAAGCGAGCGGCGTCTATTTCCAGCCCGACAAGTTGCATTCGCTTGAGCACAAGGGCGAACACTTCAAGGTCAAGGGGCCGCTGAATATCGCGCGGCCTCCGCAAGGCTATCCGGTTCTGGTGCAGGCGGGGTCGTCGCCGAAAGGCCGTGGGTTCGCGGCGGAGTTCGCCGAAGTCGTGTTCACCAATCAGCCGACGCTCGATCAGGCCATGGAATTCTACCGAGCCCTGAAAGATCAGGTGACGACGTTCG
>CANJEY010000372.1 GCA_947472615.1 Beijerinckiaceae bacterium | reverse complement strand
CGTTTCCGAGCATCATCGTCGGCGCGAGCATTCTGTTCGCCTATTTGCTGCTGCCGATCCCGGTCTACAACACGATCTGGATCCTGATGATCGCCTATGTGACGCTGTTCATGCCTTACGGCATGCGCTTCGCCTCCGGCGGCCTCTTGCAGATCCACAAGGAACTGGAAGAGGCGGCGCAGACCAGCGGCGCGAGTCAGGGCCAGATGTTCCGCCGCGTGCTGATGCCGCTTCTGGCGCCGGTCGCGCTCTCGGCGTGGATCTACATCTTTGTGCTGGCGGTGCGCGAACTCGGCGCGTCGATCATGTTGGTGGGCCCCGGCACGCATGTGCTTGGCTCGATCAGCCTCACTATGTGGGAAGAAGGCGGCAGCTACGGCGCGGTCTGCGCGCTCGGCATCATCCAGATTCTGCCATTGATCCTGATCGTCGCACTGCTGCGGCGGCTCGAACGCCACATGTCGCGTAGCAACGGCTGACGGATCGGGCCACAGCCGCTCGATCCGCAAATCGATCACCTTGGGAGGACAGCATGAACAGGATGATTTCGGGACTCGCCTTGGCCGCCGCAATGGCGCTGACAACCGGAGCGGCTTTCGCCCAGACGCCGACCCCGATCCGCATGATCAGCTTCGGCGGCGCGACCAATCTGCCGGCGTGGGTGGCGGTCGAGAAGGGCCTGTTCGAGAAGGAAGGCGTCAAGGTGACGATGGACCAGACGCCTGGTTCGGCCGAGCAGTTCCGCGACATCATGGCCGGCAAGTATGATTTCGCGAGCACGGCCTTCGACAACATCGTCGCTTACACCGAAGGGCAGGGCGCGGCGAAGTTCGACAATTTCGACGTCGTCGCCATTCTGGGCGTGCATTCGGGCCTGAACAGCGTGCTGTCTCGCCCCGAGATTAAGAAGTTCGACGACATCAAGGGCAAGACCGTATCGGTCGACGCCGTGACGTCCGGCTACGCCACGGTCCTGTACCAGATCCTCCAGAACAAGGGCATTCTGAAGGACCGGGACTACAAGATCATCTCGGTCGGCAGCACCGAGGCGCGCATGAAGTCGCTGCGTGAAAACGCCGCCCAGATGGCCATCATCGCCTCGCCGCAGGATCTGCAGGCGAAGGCTGAGGGCTACAACATTCTGGCCGAGGCTTCGGTGGAAGTCGGCGCCTATCAGGGCAGCGCCTATGCGCTGCGCAAGAGCTGGGCGAAAGACCATGAGAAGGAAGCGCTGGCGCTGGCCCGCGCCATTATGGCCGCGCACGAATGGGTGTTCGCCAACAAGCAGGCGGCGGTCGAGGTGCTCAAGACCCGCACCAAGGGCATGTCGGATGCGGATCTGTCGGCGCTCTACGATCGCCTGACGGGTCCCGGCGGACTCAACAAAGGCGCGGCCATCAACATGGAAGGCGTGGGCACGATCCTGAAGCTGCGGAGTGTTTACGGCGAGGCCAAGGGCCCGGTGCCTGACCCGAAGAAGTACGTCGATCTCTCGATCGCCGAGCGCGCCCGGGCCGGCAAGTAACCACCGCAGGCGCGTCCGCAAGGCGGGCGCGCCTTTCCGTGCTGCTCAACGCCAGGGCTCGGTTAATTCCGCGTTGAAGCCCTGGCGGTCTCCGCCGATATCGGCCAGACCGGAAATGCCGAGCAATTCGGCGACACGGCCGCGGGCGCGATTGACCCGGCTTTTCACCGTCCCGATCGCCACGCCGCAAATCTCGGCGGTCTCCTCGTACGACAGGCCTGCCGCTCCGACAAGGATCAGCGCCTCGCGCTGGTCGTCCGGGAGTTCGGCGAGCGCGCGGCGAAAATCCTGAAGATCAAGCCGGCTTTCCTGATCGCCCAGCACCGCGAATCTCGCCGCATGAGCGCCTTCGGCGTCCTCGACTTCGAGTGCGCTGCGGCGGCCAAGGGAATAGTAGGTGTTGCGCAGGATGGTGAAGAGCCAGGCTTTCAAATTGGTGCCGGCCTCGAACCGCTCGGCGTTCGACCAAGCCTTGACCAGCGTTTCCTGAACGAGATCGTCGGCCAGATGCAGAGACCCGCACAGGGACACCGCAAAGGCGCGCAGATTGGGCATTTCGCGGATCAGACCATTGCGGAACGGATCGTCCGTCATGGTCTGGAACGCTCCTTCGCCTCCAGCTCCGCGAGAAGCACCAGCATCGAATCGGGAATGGGCTGCTTCAGGATGTCGTCGTAATGCGCCTTGAGGGCCTTGCCGATTGTTTCAACCACGCGTGGGTCGAGCGGAATGCTCCTGTCGGACTCACAATCATCACAATCTGAAACGTTCTGGTTGAAATGGCGGCTCTCGTTCATCAACTACCCCTAGGGGCCGATCGACTGTTCTGGCGATAGCCGGAACCCGACTCGCAGCAATCCGTTCAAGAAACGCGAGGCGGCCAAATTGGTTCCATCCTATGACAATTATTTTTGGCTTGCATTCTTTTCCCAAAACGTTTGGCTGACGTCTGACCGGAGCAAGACATGACCATAGCCGGCAAGATCGCGCCGCATTTGCCCTATCTGCGCAGGTATGCACGCGCCCTCACGGGCTCACAGGCGTCGGGCGACGCCTGGGTGGAGGGCGTGCTGAAATCCATGATCCAGACGCCGGATGCATTTCCGGCCGATCTGTCGGCCAAGATCGCCCTGTTCCGGGTTTTCGCAGACCTGTGGAACGCGCCCCCCGGCCGCCGGCGCGATCTGGCCGCCGAAGCCGGCAATCCGGTGGATCGCAACCTGAGCGCCATGACGCCGCTCCCGCGACAGGCCTTCCTGCTGCGCTCGGTCGAGGGTTTCAACGGCGAAGAGGTGGGGTCCATTCTGGGCGCCGCCGCCGCGCAGGTCGACGACTGGCTGCAGTCGGCCAATCAGGAAATCGCTCTGCAGATGAGCACCGACATTCTCATCATCGAAGACGAGCCCTTGATCGCCTACGATCTCGAGCAGATCGTCGAGGAGCTTGGCCATCGATTGATCGGCGTCGCCCGCACGCTGAAGGAGGCGACCGCGCTGGCAACCGGCAAGCAGCCCGGGCTGGTGCTGGCCGACATCCAGCTCGCAGACGGCAGTTCCGGCATCGACGCCGTCGACGAAATCCTGAAACAGGGCGAAGCACCGGTGATCTTCATCACTGCCTTCCCGATTCTGCTGCTGACCGGCAAGGGGCCGGAGCCGACCTTCCTGATCGCCAAGCCGTTCGAGGCGGACGCCGTGAAGGCCGCCGTCAGTCAGGCGCTGTTTTTCGACCGCAAGGCTGCTCGCCGCGTTGCCTGAACCGGCGCGCCGCCCTAGAACCGCGAACCGCAACACAGGGGGAAACCGATGGCCAGAGCTCGCCGCATCCGCACCGCCGGCCTCCTGACGGCGTTGGCGTGCCTTGTCGCCGCGCCAGTCACCGCCCAGAGCGTCGAGCAATTCTATCGCGGCCGCAACGTCACGATGTTCATCCCCAGCGCGCCAGGCGGTGTCAACGACATCGCCGGCCGCATGGTGGCTCGGCACTTGCCAAAATATCTGCCGGGCCAGCCCAACATCACGCCGAAGAACGAGGAAGGCGCAGCCGGCATCGCGATGGCGAACCGGATGTACAATTCCACCGAGAAGGACGGCTCGGTTATCGCCATCATCGAGCGCGCGACTCCGCAACTCGCCATTCAGGGCGATCCGAACGTCAAGTTCGATCCGGTGAAATACACGTGGCTCGGCTCGCTCTCGTCCTATGCGGACGACGCCTACATTCTGGTGGTGAACGACAAGTCGCCGGTGCGCAGCGTCGAGGATCTGAAGAAGACCGGCGTCAGCATTCAGGTCGCGGCCATGAATCCGAGCACGACGAACACGATCTTCGCGGCGATCGCCAAGAATGCGCTTGGGCTGAACATCAACATCATCCGCGGATACACGGGCGCTGCGCCCATGTTCCTCGCCATGCAGCGCGGCGAGGCGGACGGTCAGGTGGTGGGTCTCAGCTCCATCAAGGCCGGACAGCCGGCGCTCTGGGCCAGCAAGCAGGTGCGCCCGCTGATTCAGTTCGGCCGCACGACGCGCAATCGCGAATTGCCGGACGTGCCGACGGGGCGCGAGCTTGCCCCCAGCGCCGAGGCGCTGGCGCTGCTCGAATTTGCCGAACTGCCGTTCTTCATGGCGCTGCCGTTCTTCGCCCCGCCCGGCGTGCCGGCCGACCGCGCACAGGCGTTGCAGAAGGCCTTTATGGACATGTGCGCCGACGCTGACTTTCTGGCGGAGGCGAGGAAATACAGCCTCGACATGAGCCCTATCGACGGCGAGGCCGTGCGGCAATTGCTGATCAAGGCCGGCAACACGCCGAAAGCCGTCATCGACAATTACAACGAGATCGTTGGCGTCGCGAAGCGGTAGGTGGCAGCTGGAAGAGCCTCCAGAGCGCCCCTCGTGCTTCGAGACGGCGCTGCGCGCCTCCTCAGCATGAGGGACTCGTTCCTATTTGAGCCATGCAAATAGGCCTCATCCTGAGGAGCGCTGCATTGCAGCGCGTCTCGAAGGACGAGGCCGACTTTGTCGTCTTACACCATCCCGGCTTTTAGCCGGTCCGGCGTGAACG
>CANJEY010000371.1 GCA_947472615.1 Beijerinckiaceae bacterium | reverse complement strand
GCGCCATGGCGGTGAACACCAGCACCAGAACGAACACCGCGATCCCCACGAGCGTCTGTGCCATCGTGCGCAGCCGGTCGATCCACAGCCGGTGATCGTCCAAAATGGCGTTCGGCGCCGCTTGAGCCAGTTTCTTGCGCAGCCCGTCCAGATCGATCGCGCGGTCGCCGCCGAGCCGCAGAACGATCAGGCGCGGAACCGCCAGCTCGCTCAGGTCGATGCCGGTTCCAAGCCACGGTTCCAGCAGCTTTTCGGATTCCTCCTTGGAGAACGTGCGGACATCCATAACGCCGTCCGTCGCGCGCGCGACCTCGGCGGCCTTCTGGCTTTCGGCGTCGAGCGTCTTGCCGTTGCTGGATTTGATCTGGATCGTCAGCTCACGCGCGACCTGATCGCTCCAGTCGCGCGACGCATCGCTGATCAGCACCGCGCAGCCGCCCGTCAGCGCAGCCAGAAACGTCATGATCGTGATGACCGTCACCAGCGCCCGGCTGGCAGTGGAATCCGTCGGCACCAGCGCCACGCGGGCGCGGCCGCCAGACCCGCGCAACCGCCGCACGAGCGCGCCGAACGCCGAAACATCTTCTGGCGCGTCGTCAGTCATCGATGTGCAGCCTGTTGTCGCCCAGCACGAGACGCCGCGCGCCGTCGAACTGGTTCATCAGCTCCAGATCGTGCGTGGCGATGACCACCGATGTGCCCGACTTGTGCAGTTCGACGAAGAGCCGCAGCAGACGCCGCGCCAGCGCCGGATCGACATTGCCGGTCGGCTCGTCCGCCAGCAAGAGCTCCGGCCGCGCGATCAACGCCCGGGCGATTGCGGCGCGCTGCTTTTCGCCGCCGGACAGAATCGGCGGCAGAATGTGCATCCGCTCGCCAAGCCCGACCCATTGCAACAATTCGGTCACCTCAGCCCGATAGGTCGCCTCCTCGCGCCCGCGCACGCGCAGCGGCAACGCGACGTTCTCGTATGTCGTGAGGTGATCGAGCAGACGGAAATCCTGAAACACCACGCCGATGCGCCGACGCAGACCTGTCACTTCATCCTTGTCCAGCTCGTGCGACATGCGGCCGAACACCGAGATAAAGCCACGCGTCGGCCTGAGGGCCAGCAGGATCAGCCGGAGTAGCGTCGTCTTGCCCGCGCCGGACGGACCGGTCAGGAACTGGAACGTTTGAGGCTCAATCGAAAACGTCAGGTCCCGCAGCACTTCGGGACCCATGCCGTAGCGAAGGCCTACATTTTCGAACCGAACCAAGGCGCCCTCTAGCGATCCGACCGCAGCCAATGTGTGATTCGCCTGCCGCAAATCATAGGCCACACGCTGGCGCTGCGGTAGCGACCCCGAATCGCGCCGTAAATGCACGGATTTAACGCCGCCTTAACCATGCCAGCCGACCAATGGAGGCTGCACCTCAACCCGAACCGCACCGGTCCATGGCTCAGGAAATCAGTCTCGCCGCCTCAAGCAGCCGCGCCCTCGCGCCGTCGTACGAGGAATTGTACGGACGGCGAGCCTCGAAATCCGCGCCCGAAGCGCAGCTGCGCCCGCGGAGCACGTTTGCGCCCGTCATCGCCGCACTGGCGGTCGCGATGCTGATCATGGTCATGGTCGCGCAGCGGGCGCGCATCGTGAAGATCGCGCCCGGACTGGCAGGCGCCTACGCGGCTGTCGGCCTGCCGGTGAACGTGCGAGGCCTCGCTTTCCGGTCGGTCAAGACGACCCTTCTTGAAGAAGGATCGCAACGTGTCCTCGGCGTCGAGGGACAAATCTCCAATTTGCGCGACGCGTCTGTCGATGTGCCCGACATGCGGATCGCCATCGCGGCCGCCGATGGCGCGGAAATCTACAGCTGGATCGCCAAATCGCCGAAATCACGGCTCGCGCCGGGCGAGGACGTGTATTTCCGCGCGCGTCTCAACGCTCCGCCAGAACGCAGCGAAAAAGTGACGGTCCGGTTCGCCGAGACGGCGGCGCAAAAGTCCGTAGCGAAAAAATAGCCGTCAATTCGCCCCTTCGAGCAGACGCCGGGCGATGACCTGCGCCTGAATTTCAGCCGCTCCCTCGAAGATGTTCAAAATGCGCGAGTCGCACAGCACGCGCGAAATTCCGTATTCAAGCGCAAAACCGTTGCCGCCGTGGATCTGCAACGCATTGTCGGCCGCGGCCCATGCCACGCGTGCGGCCAGTAGTTTCGCCATACCGGCTTCCAGATCGCAGCGCCGCCCTTCGTCCTTGGCGCGCGCGGCAAAATAGGTGAGCTGACGCACGATATGCGTCTCAACCGCCATCAGGGCGACCTTGTCGGCGACGCGCGGAAAGGCCAGCAAAGGCTTGCCGAACTGGATGCGCTCGCGGGCATATTTTAACCCGAGGTCGAGCGCCGACTGCGCCACACCAACGGCGCGCGCCGCCGTCTGGATGCGAGCCGATTCGAACGTCTGCATCAATTGCTTGAAGCCCTGACCCTCTTCGCCACCGAGGAGATTCTCTGCTTTCACCTCGAAGCCATCGAAACCAATTTCGAATTCCTTCATGCCCCGATAGCCGAGCACCTCGATTTCGCTTCCCGACATGCCTTTGGCAGGAAAAGGGTTCGCCTCGTCGCCTCGCGGCTTTTCGGCGAGCAGCATGGATAGACCTTTGTAACCGGATTCATCGGGATTGGTGCGCGCCAGCAGCGTCATCAGGTCGGCCCGCACCGGGTGCGTGATCCAGGTCTTGGCGCCGTTGACGCGATAGACGTCGCCATCGCGAATGGCGCGGGTCCGCAGGCTCGCCAGATCGGAGCCGGTGTTCGGCTCGGTAAAGACCGCGGTCGTCAGCATTTCGCCCGATGCGATCTTGGGCAGATATTTTTCCTTCTGCGCCGTAGTGCCGCCGCACAGGATCAGCTCTGCGGCGATTTCCGAGCGCGTGCCCAGCGAACCGACGCCGATATAGGCGCGCGACAATTCCTCGGTCACCACGCACATGGCGACCTTGCCCAGACCCATCCCGCCGTATTCTTCCGGAACCGTCAGACCAAAGACGCCAAGATCGCCGAGACTCTTGATCACCTCCATTGGAATATACGCGTTCTGCAGATGCCATTCGTGCGCATGCGGAACCACTTCGGCTTCGGCGAACCGGCGCATCTCGTCGCGGATGGCCTCCATGGTTTCGTCGAGCCCGGCGTCGCCAATGTTGGCGCCCTGATCGCTCGCCTGCGCGATCAGACTGACAAGCGCGGCGCGATTCGGCGCGGTGTTGCCGTGTTCGATCAGGTGCTCGACCGCATCGTTCAGCAATCCGGCGATCTCGCGCGGCTTGAGGCCAAAATCCGTGAGCCGGACGAATTCGCCCTGACTCATCGGAATGCCATGAAAAATCTGCACCAGGTACTCACCGAGCCCGATCCGCGTCATCAGCAGTTCGATCTGGCCGAACCGGCCCGCCTCCGTCTGTCGATGCGTGTAAGCGACGAGTTCCTTCACCGCCTGAACATAGGTGGCGAGCCACGCCAGTCCGTGCGCGGCGTGCTGTTCGCGCTCGATCGCGGACGCCGAAATCTTGCCCGAAATCGAAACCTTTTCCTGGAGGGCCGCGAGCGCCTTTGCGTAAACGCGTTCGACCGCTGCGACAGCGGAGGCGCAGGATTCCGCCATCTCCTGAACGGCCTGTTCGACCGGGAACGTCGTGTCTGATGTCGTCATTGGAATATCCGGCTAGGAGGCAGACCCATTGTGACTCACAAAATTTGTGCAATGCAACAAAGATGCCGGGGTGAAGACCAAATTTCTCTGCTACCTTCGGGCAATCGGGGCCGAAGCCCCGTCAAGAGGCGCGGATGCAGGACGTCCTGACAGCTTTCACACGAGCGCTGGATGCATTTTCGGAAGACGACGGCTGGGCGATCGCCAGCCACATCGCGCTGTCGGTGCTGATGGCGCTGTTTCCGTTCTTGATCTTTCTCACCGCACTGGCGGGCTTCATCGGTTCGGCGCAACTCGCGGACGAAGCCGCCCTCATGCTGTTCGAAGTCTGGCCCGAGACGGTGGCGCGGCCGATCGCGGCTGAGGTGCACAACGTGCTGACCCAAAGCCACAGCGGATTGCTGACGGCTGGCGCGGCGCTGGCGCTGTATTTCGCGTCGAGCGGGATCGAGGCGGTGAGGGTCGGGTTGAACCGGGCCTACGACGTGCGCGAACGCCGGTCGTGGTGGCTGTTGCGCATCGAATCCATTGTCTGTGTTCTGATCGGCGCCGTCGCGCTGCTGACGCTGGCGTTCGCGGTCATTCTCGCGCCGCTGCTGTGGCGGATTGCGCTCGGTTACCTGCCGGACCTCGAAAAGCTCGGACGCCTGTTCACGCTTGGACGGTTCGCGATCAGCATTACGGTTCTGGCCGCAACGCTGGTGATCGCGCACAAATGGCTGCCGGCGGAGCGGCGCTCGTTCCGGGACATACTTCCGGGCGTCGTGCTGACACTGGGGCTGTCGATCGGATTCGGCGAAGCCTTCGCATACTATCTGGCTTTCTACGCCGCCAATTACGTTTCCACTTATGCGGGCCTTGCGTCGTTCATGATCGCGCTGGCGTTTCTGTATACGACAGCCGCGATCTTC
>CANJEY010000370.1 GCA_947472615.1 Beijerinckiaceae bacterium | reverse complement strand
AGGAGGGACTCGAACCCCCGACCCCAGGATTATGATTCCCGTGCTCTAGCCAGCTGAGCTACTCCGCCCCGGCGCTCCTTGCGGAGCGCGGCCAGCCAGATCGAAATCCGGCCGAAGGCTGGCGCATTTAGGGTTTGGGCCTACCGGGTGTCAAGCCAAAGCCGCGCGTTACGCGTCGGTCGTGCGGCGCAGTCTGATCAGGGTGAACAGGCCGAGCGGCGCCAGGCGGCGGCGTTCCAACAATTCGATGTTGGGACGCTTCGCCAGCCAGTCGCCGACGACCGACCACGGAAAGTCCGGACGCCAGCCGAGCGCATGGCCGTGGCGCGACAGCCAGCCCTCGATCGCCCCGATGAATCCCGTTTCCGCCCCGATGTGATTCACCAGCACGATTTCGCCGCCCGGCCGCACAACGCGGGCGATTTCGTCGAGGGTCTTCACCGGGTCCGGCACCGTGGTCAGCACATAAGGCACGACGGCCGCGTCGAAGCTCGCGTCCGGATAGGTAAGGTTCATGGCGTCCATCACCACCAGCGCCTCGATATTGTCGAGTTGCTCTTCAGCGACGCGCTTGCGGGCGATTTCCAGCATGGGTTCGGAAAGGTCGATGCCGGTCAGCTTCACATGCGGGGCGAACATCGGCAGTTCGAGGCCGGTGCCGACGCCGACGTCGATCACCCGGCCGCCGCCCAGATGCGAAATGGCTTCTGCGGCGGCCTTGCGGCCGGGCTTCATCACCAGTGCAAAGACAAAATCATAGACCGGCGCCCAACGCGCGTAGGCGTCCTCGACGTTGGCGTGGGTGATGGCGGACACATTCGGCGGAGTCGGAGTCTCGGTCGTCATGGGCCAGGGCTCAGGCTTCGGCCGCCGACAGGATGGCCGGACGGGCGGGAATGCCAAGGTTGGCAGATTCCGTCGTCCGAATGAAGCCCCCTCCGAGCACGCGGGCGCGACCTTCGGTCGAATCGTAGAACACGCAGGCCTGACCGGGCGACACGCCGGTTTCGCCGGTCGCCAGTTCCACCCAGACGTCCGGCCCGTCACGGTGCAGGATCGCCGGCGCGGGCGGCCGGGTCGAGCGCAGCCGCACCGCGATTTCGAGACTGCCGCTGGGCAAAGTCGCCAGATCGCCGGCGCCGATCCAGTTCACGTCGCGCAGATGCACCCTGTGGGTGGCCAGCGCCTCGCGCGGGCCAACGATCACCTGACGGCGCGCTGCGTCGATGCGCACGACGTAAAGAGGCTCGCCACCCCCGGCCTGAATGTTGGTGAGGCCAAGGCCGCGCCGCTGGCCGATCGTGTAATGAATGACGCCCGCGTGGCCGCCCAGCACCCGGCCGTCGACATGCACGATGTCGCCCGGATCGGCGGCGCTCGGCCGCAGACGTTCGATGACGTCGGTGTATTTCCCGGTCGGGACGAAGCAGATGTCCTGACTGTCGGGCTTGTCGGCCACCACGAGGCCGAACTGACGGGCGAGTTCGCGGACTTCCAGCTTCGGCAGATCGCCGAGAGGGAACCGCAGCATGTCGAGCTGGTCGCGCGTCGTGGCGAACAGGAAATAGCTCTGGTCGCGATCGGCGTCGGCGGCGCGATAAAGCGCCCGCCTGCCCTGTCCGTCGGCCCGCGACGAAATGTAATGGCCGGTCGCCAGAACGTCCGCGCCCAGATCGCGGGCGGTGTCGAACAAGTCAGCGAACTTGATGTGCTGGTTGCAGGCGACGCAGGGAATCGGGGTCTCGCCCGCCATATAGGAGTCGGCGAAGCGGTCGATCACCTTCTCGCGAAAGCGCGTCTCGTAATCGAGCACATAATGTGGGATGCCGAGCCGATCGCAGACGCTGCGGGCGTCGTGGATGTCCTGACCGGCGCAGCAGGAGCCCTTGCGGTGCGTCGCCTCGCCGTGGTCGTAGAGCTGGAGCGTGATGCCGACCACATCGTAGCCGTCGCGCTGCAGGAGCGCCGCCACGACGGAGGAATCGACGCCGCCCGACATGGCGACGACGACGCGGGTCTGCGCCGGCGGCTTGGCGATTCCCAGCGAGTTGAGGCCCGCCGCGACGCATGCGTCCGCGCTGGTCGTTCCGGTCATGGCTGACGCAACTGACATGAGTGAAACTTCCGACCGTACGGCCGATCCGATGTCGGCCCAGGACCGCCCCGGCGGCCTGACAAAGCCCATTCCGCCGCGAATTGCAACATTGCGCCTTTCCCGTGGCGTTCGGAAAGTATGGTTAACGAAAGCGGCGGGAGTGTGCCGAATGGATACGAACCGGAGGCCAATCGCAATACATTGTCAATAAATGCCTGTCCCGCAACGCTGATTCCAAAAATGTCGAGGCTCCCGCTTAGGCAAATCTTAAATGGCGGGGCGTAGGGTCGAGCAGTCAAGGGTCAGTTGAGTGTGTGAGTACAGAGATGACCGAACCGCTGCGTCCGCGGGTTAAGTATGTGATCGGGCCAGATGGCAGCCCATTGACGATCGCGGATCTTCCGCCGACGTCGACGAAGCGATGGGTCATTCGCCGCAAGGCCGAGGTCGTCGCCGCCGTTCGTGGCGGGCTCCTGTCGCTTGAGGAGGCCTGCAGCCGCTATACGCTGACGGTCGACGAATTCCTCAGCTGGCAGATGTCGATCGACCAGCATGGTCTCGCCGGTCTTCGAACGACGCGCATACAGCAATACCGCCAGTAAGTAATCGACCACGAATTCTGCAAACGCCGGCCTTGGGCCGGCGTTTTGCGTTTGGGGTCAGTGCGCCCCGCCGGGCGGCGGCGCAATGTCCCTCGTGGCGCGGCCCAGTTGCGAGCGCTCGAAGAACAGGATCACCGGGATCGACATGGCGAGCGGGATGATCAGATAGAACAGCCGCCACACCAGCAGCGCCGCGAACACCGACGTCGCCGGGATCGTCGGCATGACGGCGAGGAAAACGGCCTCCATCACTCCGACGCCGCCCGGCACCTGCGACAGCAGACCGGCCGAAAACGACAAAAGGAACGCCCCCAACACGATCGGGAAGCCGGGGTTTCCCTCCGCGGGCAGCGCGAAATAGATGATGCCGGCCGCGCCGATCAGTTCGAGCGGTCCCGCCAGATATTGTCGGATCACTACCGGCATGCGCGGATAGACGAGTTCGAACCCCCGGACACGCAGCGGCCGGAACTGCATCCAGGCGCCCAGCGTGTAAAGCGCGCAGAACGCCAGCAGTGCACCGCCGATGCCGACCGCCATGCCGCGGCTGACGGCGAAATAGGGCGACAGCGTCTGAAGCGGTTCCAGAATCTGCGGCTCGCTCATCAGCACGATTCCGAACATCAGGATCGTGCCGAACGCGAAGGTGAACGAACAGAGCGCCACGAGGATCGCCACCTCGGTCGCCGTGAGTCCCTTCGCCGTATAGGCGCGATAGCGCACCATGCCGCCCGAAAACACCGTCGCGCCGATGTTGTGCGACAGCGCATAGGTGACGAACGAACACATCGAGACATACATCCACGAGATGTTGCGCTCGCGGCGCAGGTGGATGAGCGCAATGCGGTCGTACCAGGCCAGCGCCGCATAGGCGACGAGCGTGGAGATCGCGGCAAACAGATAGGCCTCTGGCGGAATCACCGAGAGCTTGCGGCCGATCACCGAGGCGATGACCTTGATGTGGCTCCACAGACTACCTTCAGCAAGTAAACGCCGGACGATGGCGTCGGTGGCGGCTTCGGCGGCGAGCTTCTGATACAGAAGCCGCACGGACCAGACGACCGCCACGAGTCCGACCAGCGGCCAGAAGAAGTCCAGAATTCGCTTCATGGATGGCGGGAACCTGTGAGGCGGGGCCACATCCCTGCCCGAACCGGAAGGCGGATTCAAGACGCTTCCGCTACGATTTCAAAATGTACGAAAAGACCCCGGACGCGGCGCGCCGGGGTCTGGTCGAAATCTTTGCGGAATGCTCAGACGCTGGCTGCGCGGAGCCCCATGAAGCCCATGTCGGCGATGGTTTCGGCGGCTCGCTCGGAGGACTTTTCGCGACCCTCCAGGCTCTGGGCCTTCAACAATTCTTCGTTGGCCTCTTCCAGATGGCGCTTGGCTTCCTCGAGCTGGCCGCGCAATTCACCGGCCGACTGCTTGAGGTTGTCGCGACGGCCGCGCGCGGCCCGCGCGTAGGTCGAATAGGCGAAATGGCTCGGATCGGTATTGTTTGTCTTCTGTTCCTCGCTGGCGATCTCCCGATCAAGATCGGTCGCCATTCGAGAAAATTCGTTAATCATCGCCTCGATCTGCGCAACGCGACGGCGCTTCTCGTCGACCTGAAAACGCTTGAGGCGGATCAGACTATCCCGCGACTTCATACGCAACACTCCGCAACGCAGCTAACACGAGTCCGCCCTCCACCCGGGCTGGACCATAGAGATATTCCGCGAGACAGATTCACCATGACAAAGGGAAGTTGCTGGTTTCTTACCCGCAACCGGCCGTTTGCCGAAATTTAGCCATGAGCGTGACTGGGGACCAATTAGTGGCGGAAATGCCGATGCCCGGTCATCACCATGGCGAGGCCGGCCTCGTCGGCGGCGGCGATCACCTCGTTGTCGCGCATGGAGCCGCCCGGCTGGATCACCGCCGT
>CANJEY010000369.1 GCA_947472615.1 Beijerinckiaceae bacterium | reverse complement strand
GTGGTGCTCCATGAAAATTGCCTGCAGCAGCGACAGCTTGTCGCCATCCGCAAGCCCCTCGACCGTGCGAAGCTGCTTACCGTCCGCCTGCACGGCGAACATCAGGCAGGCGCGCGCAGGTTGGCCGTCGATGATGATTGTGCACGCGCCACATACGCCGTGTTCGCAGCCGATATGCGTGCCGGTCAAACCGCAATCGTCGCGAATGACATCCACCAGCGTCCGTCGCGGCTCGACCCGTGGGTGATAGTCAGCGCCATTGATGACGAGATGGATTTCCGTCGTTTCGGTGCGATCCACCGTTCGGGTCGTCATGCTGCTGCGTCCAGAGTTTGCTTGAGAGCCCGGAACGTCATCGCCCGAACGAGATCACGCCGATACCATTCGGGGATTTGAGCGTCGACGAGCGGATCGATCGCAGTCGCGGCAGCCTCGGCGGCGGCCTGAAACACCTCTTCGGACGGCGCCTTGCCCGCAAGTATCGCCTCCGCCTCAGCGATGCGGCGCGGCCGATCTTCTGCGCCGCCGACACCGACGCGCGGTTCGACGATGACGCCATCTCCGATCTGATAAGTCACCAGCGCCATTGCCATGGCGAAATCGCCCGGCCGTCTGCTGAATTCCTCGAAACCGAATTTTGCGCCACCGCCCAGCAACGGGAGGCGAACGTCCACGAGCATTTCATCGCCTTCAATCGCCGTCGCCATCGCGGACTGGAAGAAGTCCGCCGCCGCAACGCGTCTGGCGCCTCGAGGCCCGAACAGGTTCATCTCTGCGTCGAGAGTCGCCGCCACCAGACACCATTCCGACGCCGGGTCCGCATGGGCGAGGCTGCCGCAAAACGTACCCCGCGTGCGGATCGGATAATGCGCGATGGAATGCACGACTTTCGCCAGCAACAGACCGATCGGCCCCGACGCAACCGGCGTCTGAAAAGCCACATGGCGCACCGTCGCACCGATCACCAGATACTCGCCCTCGAGCCTGATGCGATCCAGCCCATCGATTGCGTTGATGTCGACCAGATGCCCGGGCCGGGCCAGACGAAACGCCATGATGGGAGCAAGGCTCTGGCCGCCGGCCAGAATGCGTACGTCGTCATCCGCATGCTTGGCGAGCAATCCCGCAGCTTCCTCGACCGACGATGGCCGATGATAGGTGAACGCTGCGGGCTTCATGCGTGCGCTTCCATCGGAACACCCAGAGTCGATGATTTGACCGAAGGCTTATACAGGAATTTGCGGAACGATGCAGACGCTATGATCCTACACGCCGATCGACGCCGCCGCCAACGTGTCCATTTCCATGTCGTCGTCGCGCACAGCGCCTATCAGGTCGCTCACCTTCTCGATGCCGCGCTCATCGCACCAGCGTTCCAGATCGTCGATGATCGACACCAGCGCCGTCGGGTTGCGGAAGCCCGCGTAGCCGATGCCCACAGCGCTCGCGCCCGCCAGCATGTATTCGACCACGTCCTCCGCCTTCGTCACGCCACCGATGCCGATGATCGGGATCTTCACCTGCTTGGCTACCTGATACACCATGCGCAGCACGATCGGCTTGAGCGCCGGCGACACGAGGCCGCCGAACTTGTTGCCCAGCGCCGGGCGGAAATTGTCGGTGCGGATCTTCAGCGACAGGAACGTGTTGGCGATTACCAGACAATCCGCCCCGCCCTCCTCCGCAGCCAGCGCCACCGACACGATGTCGCCCGCGTTCGGCGACAGCTTCACCCATAATGGCTTTTTGGTCGCAGCCCGCAACGCCGCCACGACCTTGCGGGTGTGCTCCTCGTGCATGGCGAAATTGCCGCCCGTCGTGTTGCGCGTCGGGCATGAAATGTTCGCCTCCAGCACGTCGACGTCGGGCACGTCCAGCTCGCTCGCCAGAAGCGCGAACTCGTCGATGTCTTCCGACGAGGCGCTGACGATCAGCGGCGGCTTGAACTTCGCGTATTCGGGTACGATGTGGTCGAGAAAATATTGAATGCCCTTGCCCGGAAGCCCGATCGACTGAATGATGCCGGCTTCGGTCTCCGCCATGCGCGGCGTCGGATTACCGAGGCGCGGCTCGCGGCAGATCGTCTTCGCCACCAGCCCGCCGAGACGGTTCAGATCGATGACGTCGTTGTACTCCCACGAGAACGCGCCGGATGCGGGCGTCACTGGATTTTGCAGCGTCAGATCGCCGATCCTGACCGAAAGATCTACCATCCCACAGCCTCCTGCATGTTGAACACGGGGCCGTCGCGGCAGACGCGTTTCAAAACTTTCACGCCGCCGACTTCGAACGTCCGCACGCACACGTAGCAGGCGCCGAAGCCGCAGACCATGATCTGTTCCATCGCCACCTGACCGGGAACGCCACGGGCCTTGCCCAACCGCTGCGTGAGCTTCAGCAACCGGGCCGAACCGCAGGTGAAGAACGCATCGGCGGCACTGTCGGCGATCAGGCCTTCGAGGATCGTCTCGACGTTCTCGACCGCGCTACTTCCGTCGGAGTCGAAGACCGTCACGACGCTCGCGCCGAGCGACTCGAAATAGTCTTTCGACATTAGCACCTCGGGACTGCGCGCGCTGAGGATCGCCGTCACCCGGACGCCCGAATTCCGCGCCAGTTGCGCCAGCGGAGCCAGCGTGGCAAGCCCCACGCCGCGGCCCAACACGACGATGTTCTTCCATTCCGGTTTCAGCGAGAAGCCCTTACCGAGCGGCCCGGCGATGTTGAACTCGTCGCCCGCCTTCAGCATGGCCATGCCACGCGTGCCGCGCCCTTCGGTCTTGTACAAAAACTCCACGCAGCCGGCGTCGCGATCGACCCGGTACACGCTCATCGGCCGGCGCATCCAGACCTCAGCGCCATCCGGCGATGGACACAGCAGGTGAAACATCTGCCCCGCATAAGCCTCCAGCGCTTTGGGATGCACCCGCACCACCATGTGCTTGTATTCGGCATTGGCCCAGTCGTTCGAGACCACCAACCCGACGAACTCGCCCACCAACCGCTGCGGATACGTATCCTGATCGTCAATACGCAACGCGGAATTGGAGTATTTCTGACACGGCTCAGGCCACATGACGGGCTTTCATTCCGATGGTTCAAGACTGACTTAAGGTCCAATCACGTCAGCACGTTGATTGCAAGCGATTTGTGTATTTTTTTTGGGACATTTCCCGTTTTCTGGATTTTTGCGTCCTAACGTTCGCCATGCGCTTTGCTCACCCCGTCGCAACGGCGCCCCGCGGCAATGCCAGCACAGGCACGGACGCCACCAGCCGTTTTGTATATGGATGCTGGGGACTGTCGAGGACGTCGGCGGCGCTCCCGGCTTCCACAACCTGACCATCTTTCAGCACCACGACACGTCTCGCCATGGCCCGCGCGATCGAGATGTCATGCGTTATCATCAGATAGCAAAGGTTCCGCTTTTCCTGCAGATCCACCAGCAGGTTCATCACCTGCCCTCGAATGGAAACGTCCGCGCCCGAGAGCGGTTCATCAGCGACCACGAGGATCGGATCAACCGCAAGCGCCCGCGCAATCGCGAGCCTTTGACGCTGACCACCGCTGAGTTCATGCGGGTAGCGTTGCAGAAACTCTCGTCCGGGACGCAGGCCCACGTCTTCCAGCAGCGATATGCAGCGTCTTTCGTGATCATCCGCGTTGATCGCCAGAAGAGCCTGCGTCAGGATCGCCCGAACGTTTCGGCGCGGGTTGAAACTTGCGGCCGGGTCCTGAAAGATCGGCTGCATACCGATCCGGATCGCTCGCAATTGCGCCGCGCTGATCTCGGTGAGGCTGTGTCCATTGAAGATCACCCTACCTGAATCGGGCTTGATCAGGCCCAGCGCGATACGTCCCAGGGTCGATTTTCCAGAACCGCTTTCGCCGATCAGCGCGACCGTCTCGCCTCGATCGACCTTGAAGCTCACCGATCGGGCGGCATGAATCGGTTTTCCGTCGCCGCCACGATACGACTTGTGAATGTCGATCAGTTCGAGAATGGGCGCAGCCGCTACGACCGGGGACTTTAGGTTCATGGCTCGCGCTCACCAGACAGGCTTGCGCGATCGAGCAGGCATCTGTGGAAATGGGCTGACGACGGATCGTCGGTCGCGATCGGGGGCATTGCGCTCCGGCAGGCATCAAAAACATAAGGGCAACGGCTGGCGAAAGCACATCCGGCGATCTCGTTCGCCAGATTTGGTATCTCGCCTTCGATCGTGATGAAGCGGCCCTGCGCATTGCGCGCCACATTGGCGGAGCGCAGCAACGCCAGCGTATAGGGATGTCGCGGATCGGAGAACACCCGATCGGCAGGCCCCCACTCGACCGTGGCGCCAGCGTACATCACGAACACCTTCTGGCACATGGACGATATCACCGCCAGGTCATGGCTGATGAGCAGCAAGCTCATTTTCAGACGTTGCTGCGTCTCGCGAATAAGGTCCAGAATTTCAGCCTGAGTTGTGACGTCCAGCGCGGTCGTCGGTTCGTCCGCCACAAGCAGATCAGGCCGACACCCGAGCGCGATCGCGAGAAGAACCCGCTGCCGCATGCCGCCCGACAATTCATGCGGATAAGATTTACGGCAATGAACCGGGAGCCGAACCATCTCGAGCAATTCATCGACACGTTTGC
>CANJEY010000368.1 GCA_947472615.1 Beijerinckiaceae bacterium | reverse complement strand
GCCGGCCGGGTGCTAGATGGAGACAAGGCGACTTCCGGGCAAGGCGCTGCTGGCGCCGCCGGCCGGAACTGTCAGCCATCCCTCTTACAATTCGGCGCGTTGAGCCTCAGGCGGCGCGCTCGTTGCCTTCGCCCGATGGATCGTCCACCGCAGCTTCGGCGGCGAAATCCTCGAACAGATCGGTTTCGTCGCCGTCCAGCGGGTCCTCGTCGTCGGACAACGCCGCGTCGTCCTTGGGGGTCGGCACCCCGAACCCCTTGGGCAGACGGCCGTCGAACAGACCAGCGGACTTCAGTTCGTCGAGGCCCGGCAGGTCGCCGATGGCTTCGAGGCCGAAGTGCAGCAGGAACGTATCCGTCGTGCCGTAGGTGACCGGACGGCCCGGCGCCTTGCGGCGACCGCGCAGGCGCACCCAGCCGGTCTCCATCAGCACGTCGAGCGTGCCCTTGGAGATCGCGACGCCGCGCACGTCCTCGATCTCGGCGCGCGTGACGGGCTGGTGGTAGGCGATGATCGCCAGCGTTTCGAGGGCGGCGCGGGAGAGCTTCTTCTGTTCGGTCGCCTCGCGCGACAGCAGCCAGCCGAGATCGGCGGCAGTGCGGAACATCCAGCGCTTGTTCACCCGCACGAGATTGATGCCGCGATGCTCGTAATGAGCGCGGAGTCCCTGAAGAACTTCTGCGGCCTTGATCCCGTCCGGCATGCGGCGGGCGATTTCTGATTCCTCGAGAGGTTCGGAGGCGGCAAACAGCAGGGCTTCGGCGATCCGGATGGCCTCGGCCAACTGGCCGGAGCGGAGCGATTCGGCTTCGACCTCGTCCGGGAAAGACAGTCTGGCAGGCTCCGGCATCGCAGCAGTTCCGTCCACTCGAATCACTCCTTGAATACGCTGGCTTTGGGCCGAATTCGTGTCAGGCGGCCTGTGAGGCCGGCGCGCGGCCGCGCACCCAGATCGGCGCGAAAGGCGCGTCCTGCCGCAGGTCGATGCGGCCTTCCCGCACCATTTCCAGCGACGCCGAGAAGGTCGAGGCGCGAACCGTCCGGCGCGTCTCGGGCGTCGACAGATATTCGGCCAGATAAGCGTCCATGCTGGTCCATTCGGCCACGACGCCGGCCAGCCGCTCCAGCGCGTCGCGCGCTTCCGCCAGCGACCAGACCAGCCGGTGCTTGAGGGTGACATGCGAGAGCGCATGGGTCTGTCGCTGCCGCGCATAGGCGGCGAGCAGATCGTAAATGTTGGCGTTCCACTCGGGCCGCTTCAGCACCGCGACGCCCTCGGGCGTCCCACGAGTGAACATATCGCGGCCGAGACGCGGGCGGTTGACCAGCTTTTCGGCGGCGATGCGAATGGCTTCGAGCCGCTTCAGGCGGTTGGCGAGTGCGGCGGCGAGGTCGGCGGCCAGCGGTTCGTCGCCCGCCTTCGGCGGATCGGGAATCAGCAGGCGCGACTTCAGGAAGGCCAGCCACGCCGCCATCACCAGATAATCGGCGGCCAGTTCGAGGCGGACGCGGCGGGCCTCCTCGATGAAGGCCAGATATTGCTCGGCCAGCGCCAGCACGGAAATCTTGGCGAGATCGACCTTCTGGCGGCGGGCGAGTTCGAGCAAAAGGTCGAGCGGGCCTTCGAAACCGTCCACGTCCACCAGAAAGGACGGTTCGGAATCGGCCTTGTCGATCTCGGTCTCGAACGGCAGTTGCGCAGCCACGAATCACTCTCCACACGAGAATCAGGCCTCGTGTGGGCGCAGACTAATGCCCTACCCCACCATCGCAAGGCCCGATTCGATTCGGCGCAAAGCGTCCACAGGATCGATGGCCTCCACCGGCCGGGCCAGCAACGCCAACGCTTTTTCGGCCCTTTCCAGCCGCTTGCCGTCCAGCATCGGGGTCGCGGACGCCACGGCTTCGGCCTCCGCCAGATCGCCGTTGCAATGGAGCGCCATGTCGATGCCGGCCGCGAACGCCGCCTCGGCCCGTTCGGCGAAACTGCCGCTCAGCGCCTTCATGGACAGATCGTCCGTCATCAGCAGGCCATCGAACCCGATGTGACCGCGCACGATGTCGCCGATCACCATGGGCGAGACAGTCGCCGGCCGGGCCGCGTCGATCGCCGAATAGATGACATGCGCCGACATGGCGAGCGGCAGGTCGGCCAGCGCCCGGAACGGCGCGAAGTCGACCGCCTCCAGCGTCGCTCGGTCGGTATCGACGACCGGCAGTTCAAGGTGGCTATCGGCGCGGGCGCGGCCGTGACCGGGAATGTGCTTCATAACCGGCAGCACGCCGACGGCCATCATTCCGTCCGCCACCGCCCGGCCGAACGCCGCCACGGTCGCCGGGTCGTCCCCATAGGCGCGGTCGCCGATGACGCCGTGTCCCTCGGGCGCGGGCACATCGAGAACAGGCAGGCAGTCCACATTGATCCCGGCGGAGCGCAGATCGAGCGCCATGCGGCGCGCCGCGAGGCCCGCCAGCGCAACCCTTTCGGTCAATTTGGACTTCAGGTTCTGATTGAACTTGATGGCCGCCGGATAGGCCGGCCAGTGTGGCGGCCCCATGCGCTGGACGCGGCCGCCTTCCTGATCGATCAGGACCGGCGCATCGGCGCGGCCGACGACTGACCTGAATTCAGACGTTATTTCAATTAATTGGTTCTCTGAGCTTACGTTTCGCTTGAAGAGAATCAGCCCCCAGGGCGCATGGCGGGCAATGAAGGCACGCTCGTCCGTCGTCAGAGAAATGCCTTTGCATCCGCAGATGAACGCCCGCGCATCCCGGCTCATGCTGTTCTCCAAGGCGCAAAAAAGGGACGCGAGCCTTTCGGTTCGCGTCCCGCGATGAACGTCAAATCAGTTCTTGGCGACGAAGCAGGCGCCGCCGCCGGACTGGATCGAGCCGCAGAGCGCGGTCGCGGCGTCCTTCGACAGGCCGCTCACCCGGACCCGGTAGACCGACTTTTCGCCGACGGCAGCCTTCACCACCGACGGGCGGTGCGAGCCGAGTTCGCTGGCGAATTTCTTCGACAGACGCGACGAGGTTTCACGCGCTTCCTGTTCCGAAGGCAGAGCCGCAAGCTGGACCGCATAAGTGCCGCCGGCGCCCGTCGCGGCGGCAGCTTCAGGCTTGGCGGCAGCAGGCTTCGGGGTGGCGCGCGCAGGAGCGTCGCCGAGGGCCGCGGTCTCGACCTTGGGGGTCGTGACGCGGGCGGTTGCTTTCGGAGCCGCGGGAGCCGGAGCGACCGGCGCAGCGGCCGTCGGCGCAGGCTTGGCGGCGACCGGGGCGGGAGCGGCCGGTTTGGCGGCTGCGCCCGAAGGGTTGAGCGGCAATGAGGCGATCGACGGGCGGGCCGGCGCGCGCGGCGCTTCGGCAGGGGCGTCGCCCGAGATCACCGATCCGTCCGGACGGACAGAGACTGTCTTCACCCGCTTGGGCTCCGGGAAGCCATTGGAAGCGGTCGCGGCGGGCGGACCACCCTGTTCGGCCGACGGCGGAATGGCCGGCAGCGCCGGACGAGCCGGCGCCGGAGCGCGCGCGAGATCGACCGGTTGTTCCTGATTGCTGACGACGCGGCTCGTGCTGACGCGGTCAACCTTGCCCTTGTCGAGCACGGAACTGGTTTGGTTCGGCAGATCGACGCCGCCCGGATTTGCCGGCTGAACCTTGACGGGCCCCTGCGCGGCCATGATGGTCGGCGCTTCGCCGCTGGTCTTGCCGCCGCCCCGCATCACGAGGCCAATGCCGATCGCGCCGAACACGACGGCCAGCGCGGCGCTCATCAGATAGATCTTGCGGCGCGGCCGGCGCTCTTCCGCCTCGTCGGCCAGAAAGACCGGCGGCGGCGCATAGGCGTCGTCGTCCATGCGCGGCGCAGCCGGACCTTCGTCGAACCGGGGCGCACTCATCTGGATGCTGCGCGAGGGCTGCAAGTCGGCCGCTGGCGCTGCGAACCGCTGCTGCTGTTGCGGAGCGGAGTCCATCGCCAGCAGTTCCGCCTCGAAGCGGCTGAAGTCGATCTGCGGCTCCGCGCGCGCCTGTTGTGGGGACTGCGGCGGCGCGTCGAAACGCGGATCAAACTGCTGCGCGACCGGTTCCTCGAACGACGGACGCAGCGCGTCCTGCGCAGGCGCGGGCTGTTCGTAATCGTAGAAGGCCGACTGTTCCTGCGAAGCGGCTTCCTGAGCGTAATGCTCGGGGGCGGCCGGCTCGGCAGCCTGCGCCTGCGGCTCCATATGATATCCGGCGGCCTGCTCGGCCGGCGTCGGCCGCGGCACGCCGAACGGCGGCTCGGAGCCGACCAGACGGGCCAATTCGGCAAGGGGATCTTCGGTACTGCGCGCGACGGGCGCGGGGCCGCGCAAACGCCTCTCGAATTCGTCGAGATCGATAGGCTGGCGCACTCTGGCCGCTGACTCACTCATGTTCCACCTCATCACGCACTGAGCGGTACGCCGGATAGTCCGGCTTGCCGCGAGCGCTCTGGCGTCACGCGCGCCAGTCTCCGTGATGAACGCGGGGAGACATATCGGCGGCGCGCTTCAGCGCATTTCATCCGGGGCGCTCACCCCGAGGATTGCGAGTCCGGACGCCAACACCAACGTTAACGAACTCACCAACGCCAGACGAGCGCATGTCAAATCTCGTC
>CANJEY010000367.1 GCA_947472615.1 Beijerinckiaceae bacterium | reverse complement strand
GGCATCGCGGCGTTTGGGACGGCGATCGGTATGCCGGTTCTGCTGCTTATTTTCATTGGCGCTGCCGGGATCACTGCCATTATCGAAGCGTGCGCGACGAGCGAAACTGCGCGCGCTTACGTGTCGAGCGTGATGGACCAAGTCGCGAAAGATGAAGCATTCCGTGCATTTCGGAATGCGATGCGTCGAGGTGACCAAGGCGCGCCTGAAGCTCCATTCAGGCATGATATGCCCATGGACGATCAGGGCCTCCGGGAACAACTGCTTGCCATGGACCCTGACGCTTTCGAGAAGCAGGTAATGTCATTCTTTGTTGGCAATGGACTTTCGGACGCGGCTGTCACTCAGTCCTCAGGCGACAAGGGCATTGATGGCTTCGCCCGACACGAAAAGGGATTGATCGTCGTTCAGTGCAAACGTTATTCAACCGACAATAAAGTAGGCGGGCCTGCTATCCGTGAGTTCAAGGGCGCGATGGCAGACTTTGGCGCATGGAAGGGCTATTTTGTTCCAACGTCGGGCTTCACCCGTGATGCAATGGAATCTGCTGAAAAGTCTGCTGACTTGATGTTGGTAGATATGGACCGGTTGATCGAATGGCACTTCGATCCCCCGAATTTTGCTACTCTCAACTGAGCCAACTGATGTGTGACTCCGCCTCCGACAGATCGAAAATCTCATGAGGTGTCCCTATTGCGGAAGCCTCGACACGCAGGTGAAGGATTCGCGTCCGACAGATGATGCGTCATCGATCCGCCGCCGCCGCGTCTGTCCGGACTGCGCCGGGCGTTTCACCACGTTTGAACGTGTGCAATTGCGCGAGCTGACGGTGGTGAAGAAATCCGGCCGCCGCGTGGCGTTCGAGCGCGACAAGCTCAGCCGATCGCTCGAAATCGCGTTGCGTAAGCGGCCGGTCGATCCCGATCGCGTCGAGCGCATGGTCAACGGCATCGTGCGGCAACTCGAAAGCAGTGGCGACAGCGAAGTCACCAGCGACCGCATCGGCGAACTCGTCATGGAGGGGCTGAAATCCCTCGACGGCGTCGCCTATGTGCGCTTCGCGTCGGTGTACAAGAACTTCCGCGAGGCGCGGGAATTCGGCGCCATCGTCGACGAATTCCACAGCGAGGAAGCGCCTCCCGTGAAGCCGGGCGCGGGACGCAAATGAACGCGCCAGCGCCGCAGCCAGGCCTCTCCACGATTGACGACGAGGACGCGCGCTACATGGCGGCGGCGATCGAATTCGGCCGACGCGGCCTCGGCCTCGCCGCGCCCAATCCGTCGGTGGGCGCACTTGTGGTGCGCGACGGCGTGATCGTCGGACGCGGCGCGACGCGAGCCGGCGGCCGTCCCCATGCCGAAACCGAAGCCCTGAAGGACGCCGGCGATCTCGCGCGCGGCGCGACGCTCTACGTCAGCCTCGAACCTTGCAGCCATCACGGCGTGACGCCGCCCTGCGCCGACGCCATCGTGCGCGCCTGCGTGGCGCGCGTCGTGTCGGCGCTCGACGATCCCGACACGCGCGTCGCCGGGCGCGGCCACGAGCGGTTGCGGCTAGCGGGAATCGAAGTGCGCATTGGCGTCGGCGCCGACGCCGCGCGGCGCGCCAATCTCGGCCACATCCTGCGCATCAGCGCTGGACGTCCGATGGTGACGCTGAAGCTGGCCGAAACCGCCGATGGCTACGCGGCGGGCGGAAATCACGATCCACGGCTGATGATCACCGGTCTGGCGGCCAATAATCGCGTGCAGATGATGCGCGCGCTGCATGACGCCATCATGGTCGGCGTCGGCACGGCGCTCGCCGACGATCCACTGCTGACGGTGCGCACAGCCGGCCTCGAAAGCCGGCGTCCGCTGTGCGTCGTTCTCGACACGCATCTGCGTCTGCCGCAGCGCTCGCGTCTGGCGACGACGGCCGGCGACCGCAAGACGCTTGTGATCGCCGGGCGCGACGCCCCGGCCGAACGACAGATCGCGCTCGAAAGTCTCGGCATCGAAGTCGTGCGCGTCGAAACCGCGAACGGCCATGTGGATCCTGCGGCGGCGCTGGCGTTGCTCGGAAAGCGCGGCGTCACCCGCGTGTTCAGCGAGGGCGGCCCGACCGTGGCGGCCGATCTGATCGCGCGCGGCCTCGCCGACGACGTTGTGATGTTTACGAGCCCGAAGCCGCTGGCGCGCGAAGGCGTGCCGTCCCTCGCGTCGTCGGCACGCGCTGTGCTTGCTGACGCGACGCGCTTCCGTCTGTCATCGGACGTGGAAACCGGCGTCGACCGGATGCGGCGATACGAAAGGGTGCTGTGATGTTCACGGGTCTCGTCAGCGATGTCGGGGAGATCGTGTCGATCGAGGCGCGGGGCGAACTGCGACGCATCCGCATCGCGTGTTCCTACGAGGCCGAGTCGATCGCGCTCGGCGCGTCCATCGCCTGTTCCGGCCCTTGCCTGACAGCGGTCGCCATCGGCCGCAACGGCAATCGCACCTGGTTCGATGTGGACGCTGCCGCCGAGACGCTGGCGCGCACGACCGTGGGAAGCTGGAGCGTCGGCCGCAAGCTCAATCTCGAACGCTCGCTGAAGATCGGCGACGAACTCGGCGGCCATCTGGTGTCCGGCCACGTCGATGGCGTCGCTGAAATCCTGCAGCGCACGTCCTTCGACGGCATGGCGAAATTCGACATTCGTGCGCCGCACGCGCTGGCCTGTTTCATCGCCGAAAAAGGCTCCGTGTCGCTCGACGGCACGTCGCTGACCGTCAACACGGTCGAGGGCGACGACTTCTCGGTGCTGCTGATCCCCCACACGCTCGCCGTCACCACATGGGGCGAACGCAAGGCGGGCGACCAGCTCAACATCGAGATCGACACAATGGCCCGCTATGCGGCGCGGCTGGTCGAGACGCGGGAATAGGTCGGCCCTCGCCTTTCAGGCGACCTTGCCCAGCGGCCTGCGCTCAGCCGCACCCCATGCGGGATTGAGACTGGTTCGCAGCCCGCTGCCGCCCATCCGCCGCAGACGCGCCGCTTCGAACTGGTGCTCGAACAGCGCCTCGATGTCCTCCGCCGGCTCATCGAGATATTTCGTGGCGACGATAAAGCCATCGACGCCGAGCAGACGATTCACCGGACGCATGAACTTTGCGCCGCGCGCGAGACGCAATTCGTCGAGTTTCTCGGGCGCGATCTGGACGACCAGATAGGTGTTGCCATGCACCTTGCGGCGTACGATGGCGGTCACGGCCTCCCAGGGGATCATTTGTCTCGTCCAGCGGGTGTCGGAAAAGCCTTTCGGCGAAATCGTCAGGACTGCGCCATTGTCGGTTCCGAGTTTCCAGAACAGCGCCACACAGGCGGCCGCGCCGAACAGCGCCGCCTCGTCGAGCTGGCGGATGTGGCCGATCTCGACGCCGAAGATCGAGGTAACTCCGTTCCAGTGAGCATAGCCCACTGCGGTCAGCAGACCGAACAACACGAGGGCGATGACCATATTGCGGCGGTCGAATCGAAACTCCGCCGTGACGAGCGGGTTCAGGCGTTGCGATGAGGGGATTGCGAGCGGCATGAGTGCAATCTCGCGCGTCACCATGAACGCCGCCTGCCGAAATTCGCGTGAATTTTCGGGGCTCGACAGCAAACTCCTCGGCAGGGTTCAGATCGCGTAAACTTCGCGCCATTCTGAGAGGAGGGAAGGATGCGTATCACCGGGCGCTGCCATTGCGGCGACATCACATTCGACGCGGAGGTCGATCCGGCCGCCGCTGCGATCTGCCATTGCACGGATTGTCAGGCGCTGTCGGGTTCGCCTTACCGGACCTCCGTGCGGGCGCAGGCGTCGGCATTCCGGCTGCTCAGCGGCGCGCCGCAACGCTATGTGAAAACCGCCGACAGCGGCGCGCAGCGCGCGCACGCCTTCTGTCCGCGCTGCGGTTCGCCGGTCTACTCGGCCGATCCGGTCAATCCGTCGTCGTACAATCTGCGCATCGGCACACTCGACCAGCGCGCGCAGCTTGCACCGACACGCCAGCAATGGTGCGCATCCGCGCTGCTGTGGGCAGACGACATCAGCGCACTGCCGCGCAAGGAGCGGCAGTAATTACGACAGCCAGCTCACCTTGCCGTCGCCGATGTCGTGCATGGCGGCGGCAATCTTCAACTGGCCAGCGTCGACGAGGCCCTTGAGAATCGGGCTGCGTTTAACGATGGCGGCGGCCGTCAGTTTCGCGTTGGCTTCCGCCACCTTCTGGACGAGGGGATCGTTGTGCGAGTCGCGATGGCCGTCGGCCTTCGTCAGCGTCGCCAGCGCGGGCTGGAAATTCTTCAAAAGCGCCGTGATGTTGCCGAGCTTCACGCCATCGACCGCGCTCTTGATCGCCCCGCAGTGATTGTGGCCGAGCACCACGATGGCCTTCGCGCCCGCCACCTTGGTGGCATATTCGAGACTGCCGATGATGTCGGTGTTGACGATGTTGCCCGCCACGCGGGCGCAGAACACGTCGCCGATGCGCTTGTCGAACACCAGTTCCGGCGCGACGCGCGAGTCGATGCAGCCCACGATGGCGGCGAACGGCGACTGGTTCGAGGCGGTCTGCTTCACCTGCGCCATCAGATCGCAATTGATGCTCTTGCCGGCGAGGAAGCGCGCGTTGCCTTCCTTCAGACGCGCGATGGCGTCGTCGGGCGCGGTC
>CANJEY010000366.1 GCA_947472615.1 Beijerinckiaceae bacterium | reverse complement strand
CGCCTCATGCCGGTAGAACAGGCTGAAACCCTGCGCCACGCCGATCCAGAAAGCACCGAGACAGAATGGCGCGAACGCCTGCGCGGTGAGCGCCCACGCCATCACCAGCCCGCCAGCGATGCCATGCGATGCCCCAAGCGCGAAAGACGCGCGCCGGCCGAACGAATCGAGCAGCCATGACGCCGGAAACGTCGCCACCGCCGCCCCGCATAGCATGGCGATGTAAGGCAGCGTCGCGTATTTCGACTGCGGCGCAAGCAGAAGTCCCGCCAGCGGCAGCACGCCCAGAACGAGCGTCTGCGACAGGACGGCCAAGCTAAACCCTGCCGCCAGCAGCGCCGGCTGGCGGCGCGGCGCACCCTCAGTCGGCACGCCGGGCGGACAAAAGCACGCGAGCCGGCCCGCACGTCCGATCGGCTGCGACGCCTCGACGCTCACGGCCGCTTCCCTATCGACGAATATCGTCATCGGACAGGATACGGTGGGCGGCGCCTTCGTTGTCGTCGTACTGTCCGCTGCGCAGCGACCACATGAACGCGCCGAGCCCGGCAAGGCCGAGCGCCAGCGCCACCGGAACGAGGATCACGAGAATCGTCATGTTGGCGCCCTCCCGACGACCGCCAGCCGCATGGGATCAGCGGCGCGCGCGGCCTCCGGCGTATCGGGAACCATTTCAGACCGCGAACGTGCGCGCAATGCGTTCAGCGTCACCAGCACCGAGGAGCCCGACATGGCCGCCGCCGCGATGAGCGGCGTGACGAAGCCGAGGATCGCCATCGGCACCGCGAACGCGTTGTAGATGACCGCCAGCAACAGGTTTTGCCGCATCAGCTTGCGGGCCTTACGGCCGACGTCGATCGCCTCGACCACGGGCTGCAGTTTCTCGCCGAGGAAAACGGCGTCCGATTGCGCCTGCGCCAGATCGACCGCCGAGATCGGCGACAGCGAACAATGGGCCGCCGTCAGGGCCGGCGCGTCGTTGAGACCATCGCCGATCATCAGAACGCGACGGCCGGCGGTCTTCAGCGCTTCGATCGCTGTGATCTTGTCCGCGGGCTTCAGACCGGCTTTCCAATCGTCGATGCCGAGAGCCGCAGCCACAGGCGCGACCGAAGCTGTCGAATCGCCCGACAGGATCGAGAGACGAAAACCGCGCGCTCGCAGCGCCGCCGCAACCTCGACAGCATCAACGCGCAGCGCCTGCCTGATTTCCAGCCGATGGACGGCATCGCCATCGCGGAAGAAAATCAGTGACGAACCGGAGGGCGCGGCCTCACCCTTGTCCACGCCGCAGAACGAGGCGCTGCCGAGCCTGACCTCGCGTCCGCCCAGCATCGCTTTCACGCCGGCCCCGGCGCTCTCGTCCGCGCCCTCGATCGGCGAACGCGGCGGGCCGGAATGCGCCACCGCCGCCGCCAGCGGATGGCGGCTCGACAACGCCAGCCGCGAGGCCAGTTCGATGACGTTCGCCGGCAGGCTCTCCGCGTTGGCGATGCGCGGGATCGGCAGCGTTAGCGTGCCAGTCTTGTCGAATACGATTTCGTCGACCTCCGCGAGACGCTCCAGCGCTTCGGCGGAATTGAGATAAACGCCGGATCGGAACAGCGAACCCGAGGCCACGACCTGCACGGCCGGCACCGCAAGCGCCAGCGCGCACGGACAGGTGATGATCAGCACCGCGATCGCGATGATGATGGCGTCGTGCAGGCTCGCTCCATAAAGAAGCCAGCCTATCGTGGTGGCGAGCGCAGTCGCATGCACCATCGGAGCATAGATGCGCGCGGCGCGATCAGCGAGACGGCGATAGCCGCTGCGGGCCTCGCTCGCCTTCTCGATCAGCCGACCGACTTCGTCGATCAGCGACGACGACCCGGCCGAGGTGACGCGCAGCGTCAGCGCGCCGTCAAAATTGATCGAGCCCGCATAAACGCTGGCGCCTTCGGAAATGGCGCGCCGCGCGGTCTCGCCGGTGATCACGCTTTCGTCGAGTTCCGAGCGGCCGGACAGCACCACGCCGTCGGCCGGGCAACGTTCGCCGGGTCGGACCAGAATGCGGTCCCCCGGCGACAGCACGCTCACCGGCGCGGTGACGAGGTTGCCGGACTCGTCATGACGATGCGCGACCTCGCCCTTCAGCGCCGACAGGTTGGCGGCCGCCGCACGCGTCTTGCGGCGCATCACCTGATCGAGCGCGCGGCCCGCGAGCAGAAACAGCAGCAGCATGACGGCCGAATCGAAATAGGCGTGTTCGGCATGATGCGCGGTTTCATAGACCGACATCGACAGCGCGAGCAGGATGCCGAGCGAGATCGGCACGTCCATGTTCAGCGACCGCGCCCGGATGCCCGCCAGCGCGTTGCGAAAAAACGGCTGCCCCGCATAGGCGGCTGCCGGAAGCGCAATCAGGGCCGACAGCCAATGGAAGAAATCGCGAGTCGCGGGCGTAATATCAGTGATGTTGCCGGACCAGACCGACACCGACAGCAACATGATGTTCATCGAGGCGAACGCCGCGACCGCCACGCAGCGTAATAGCCATTTCGTATGCGCCGTCTCGCTTGCCTCGGCGCGCTGCACCTCGAACGGGAAGGCCGCATAACCAAGTCGCCGCAGTTCCTCGATGAAAACGGCGGGCGATGTTTCCGCTTCGCGCCAGCCGATTGTCAGCCGCCGGCTGCTCAGATTGAGCCGCGCCCGCGCCACGCCGCGCAGGGGCTTCAGCGCGCCCTCGATCTCGTCGAGACAGGCGGCGCAATCGATTCCGTCGATGGCGAGATCGATTTCGGCCGCGCCATCGGGGGCGCGGCGCGTCCAGTGGGAATAATCGACGCTCTCGCTCATCGCCTGACGCCTACCGGGCCGGGGCATCCGCGATCATCACGCGATTGCGCGACCGGAACACCTGCTCGCCGCCCTGCTTCATCTCGATCACCACGTCCCATGCGCCGGGCGCGACCGCGAGCTTCTGCCGGAAAACGCCGGAGCCATAATCGTCGAGCTTAGCCTCAATGTCGCGGTGGCTGTCCGCGGGATGCTCGAACACGACCCTGGCGCGAAGCGCATTCGACGCGACGCCTTGCGCGTCCTTCTGCAAAACGCTGATTTCGCTCTGCCCGGCAGCCGTGCGGCGTAACGTGAAGTCTACCGTCCAGCCGCGCGCATCCTGCGCCTTCTCGGCGGCAATCTGACGATTGTACGCGAGGCCCGCCGTATAGGCGTTCTTTTCCTCGAGGCCGCGAAACGTCGAGACGGCGTAGTGAATCATCAGGCCGTTGGCGGACGCGACAATTCCGAAGAAGCCCACCAGCCATACCAGCACCTTAAGGCCGGTCAGGGGTTTGCCCGGCGGCATATCGATGGCGTCCAGTCGAACTGCGCTCATGTCGTGCTCCCTACCGCTTTTCGCGGTCCTTCTCGTCGTGATGACCTTCGCTACCATCCTCGTCGGGACCGAGGAAATGATCTCGCGCAATTGCCGTCTCGCCACTGCCAAGGTCGTGCAGGACGATGCGAATGTCCTGCGACTTGTGAGAGCGGCGGCCGGGCGGAACATTGACCAGCAGACGCGTCTCCAGTGTCTGGTCGGGGCCGACGCTGATCTTCGGCCAGCCGCTCGGGCCGCGTTCCGTCGCGACGGCTTCCACATTCGCGGCGTCGAACGGCTCGACGCGCAGCTCGAACGTGCGCGCTCCGCCGTATTTGTTGGCCACGCGCAGCGTGTAGGCGTTGCGGATCGTGCCATCGCTCAGGCGCACGAAGATCGGGTTGCGATCGTGCAGGACCGACAAGCCAACAGAGCTGCGCGTCAAAAGCGTGTAGAGCATGAAGAAGCCAACAAACGCGATGATGACCGCATACAGAACCGTTCGCGGACGCACCATCCGGACATTCAACGGCTGTTTGCCGTCCTCACGGCGTTTGACGTTGATGTCGGTGTCGTAGCCGATCAGCCCGGTGGGACGGCCGATCTTCGTCATTATGCTGTCGCAGGCGTCTATGCAAAGGCCGCACTGGATGCAGTCGATCTGCAATCCGTCGCGGATGTCGACGCCTGTGGGACAGGCGTAAAAACATTGGTTGCAGTCGACGCAATCGCCGGCCGGTTTCCCGGCAGCCAGAAGCGCTGCATTCTTCTTCACCGAACCGCGCGGCTCGCCGCGATCGTACCGGTAGGTGACGTTCAGCGCCCACTCGTCCGTCAGCGCCGCCTGAATGCGCGGCCATGGGCACATGTAGGTGCACACTTGTTCGCGCATGTGGCCGGCGAAGAAATAGGTCGTCGCCGTCAGGATCGCGATCCAGATATAGGCGATCGCCGGCGCGCTGTAGGTGGCGAGTTGATACACGAGCGTCGGGGCGTCGTTGAAATAAAGCACCCACGCGCCGCCCGTCCACCAGGCCAGCATCAGCCAGCCCCAGTGCTTCAGGATGGCGCGCGCGAAGCTCTCCAGATCCCAGGGCTTGCCAGCGTTCTGCATCCGCTCGCGCCGGTCGCCTTCTGTCAGCCGCTCGATCCACAGGAACAGGTCGGTCCACACGGTCTGCGGACACAGATACCCGCACCAGATCCGGCCAGCGACCGCGTTCATCAGGAACAGCGCCATCGCGGCGAGGATCAGCAGGCCTGTGAGGTAGTAGACCTCCTGCGGCCAGATCTCGATGAAGAAGAAGTAGAACTTGTGG
>CANJEY010000365.1 GCA_947472615.1 Beijerinckiaceae bacterium | reverse complement strand
GCGGCAGCACTCATCATACGCGCATCAAAATCAGCCCGGAGTGGGATAGGCATGGCGAAACTCCAGCGTTCGCCATGTTGAATCATTCAATCACTGAGTTGGGAACCGCCCGAGCCCGCGAGTCATCACTTCAGGGATTTGGTATAATATATGAGATAAGATCCTATATTCGATTCACGAATGCAACAACGCAAAATCGCGATAACTGACGAATTTTCCTGCGAATACTTGCCACCAAGCTGCTTGACACCTTGTTGCTAATTCTAAAGGCGACACTTGAGTCACGACAGCATTGCAACTCGATACCAAGCGGGCGCCGCAGCGCCCGCCCCGCCCCATTCCATCCAATCCGCAATCCCTACCCGTGCGCGCCCACAACCGTCAGCCGCGCAAAACCCTTCTGGGTCGCCAGCACGTCCTTCCAGGCCTGTGCGGCGATGGCGAGGGACGCGACGCCCCAGAAGACGAGATATTCGACGCCGCCGAAATTCCACATCCAGTGGACGCCCTTGGTGGCGAACGTGCCGTAGATCGCCAGCGCCATCGTGCCGGCCGACATCAGCCCGACGTAGCGCGTGTAGAGGTTGAACGTCAGCCCCACCGCGCAGAGCAGTTCGGTGAGAATGGCGAGCGACACCCAGAACACGGGCGGCTGGAAGCCCATCGCGCCGAACGCCGTCAGCGATCCGGCGAATCCGGTGATCTTGAAGATCGCGTGCGGGACGTAGAAGAGCCCCGCCATGATGCGCACCGCCACCGTGGGGTTCGTGAGGTCGAAGCTGCTTGCGGTTTTCATCGGTCTTCTCCGTGAATGTCTGACCGCCCAAACATCCGCCCGCACCGCCCGCAAAACGTTGACGCAACGCAACAAACCCCTTGCGGGCGCGCAAGGGGCGGGTTGCGGAAAAGCTTTGAGTGCGTGTGGAACTTTTTTGGGGGTGGCTCTGAGCCCCTCCCCGACCGGCGGGGAGGGTTAGAGAGGGGCCCTGAAACTCACGCCAGCCCCGGCACCTCGACCAGCAACAAAAACCCGTTGATCATCAACAACCCGCCGACAATTCCCAGCGCGCCGCCGAACCACGCCAGCCACGCGAGGCCGGAGACGATCGACACCGAGATCAGCACGATGGCGATCTGCAACAGGGCTTCCGCGTAGTCGAAATAAGGGTCCTGCTTCATCGCGTGGTCGCGCGCGTCCTCGTGCACGCGGGCGCGAGCGAGCAGTTCCTTCTTGCCCTCTCCGGTCTCGGGCTCGGTTTCGTAGCGCGCCGCGGTGGCCCGGTAGCTTTCGAGCTTCTTCAGCAGCGCCGCCTTCGTCTCTTCGGAAAGGCCGGGCGTGGCGGCCCAGGCCAGCTCGATCTCGTCGGCCGCGAGCTGCAGGCTCATCTGCCGGATGTTCTTGGCCTGATAGAAGTTGAAGGCGTTCGACGCGAGAATGTTGTTGTTCAGCGTCTCCTTGCCGGCGTTCTGGCCGCCGAGCCCGGTGATCGCCAGCAGCATCGCGAAACAGGCGATGACGATGGCGCATTTCTGCTTGAAGCCGTTGGCGGCCTCGGCCTCCATGTATTCCGTCGCTTCGTCAGCTTGCATATGCGCCCCCTGTTTCGCGGCCACGCTAGCCGGTCTGGCGGCATCCGCACAAGGCGCAAACGAAAAGGCGGACGCCTGAGCGTCCGCCTTCCCCAGATTCTGCGTTTTGACTCAGCGCTTGTCGAGCGCGTTGCCCACGACCCCACCGAGCACGCCGCCGCCGACGACGCCTGCCGCAGTGCCGAGCGCCTTGTTCTTGCCGCCGAGCTTGTTGCCGATCACGCCGCCCGCGACCGCGCCGCCCACCGCGCCGACATTGCGGCCGTTGACGATGGAGCCGGTCGGCGCCTTGTCGACCATGTTGCCAGCGACGCCGCCCAGAACGCCGCCGCCGACAACGCCGGCCGCCGTGCCGAGCGCCTTGTTCTTGCCGCCGAGCTTGTTGCCCAGCACGCCGCCCGCGACCGCGCCGCCGACGATGCCGATGTTCTGACCGGACAGAAGTTCGCCCGCCTGCGCGGACGTGGAAACCGGAAGGCTCGCGGCCAGAAGGCCCGAGACGAGAAGCGCGCCCAGCGCGCCGGAGCGAATGCGTGTCGACATGATGAAACGTTTCCTTGCGAAATGCCGATCCGTGGATCGATGCCGCAAGACTGGCCGAACAGGGTGAATAAACGGTTAGGCCGAAGCTGTGCGCGCCGTCCCGCAGCCCAGCCCCGCGCGCCGCGCATTTGCGTGCGGCGTTCGCGCGTCTAAGGTGTCGCGCCGCGTCGCGCGGCAGGAACCCCCGCCGGACCCCGCCTTGGATCGCAAGTTCATCACTCCGATGATCGTCGCGTCCTCCCTGTTCATGGAGGCCGTCGACTCGACCGTCATCGCCACCTCGCTGGAGGCGATCGCGCACGATCTCCATCAAGACCCGCTGGCGCTGAAACTGGCGCTCACGTCCTATCTGGTGTCGCAAGCGGTGTTCATTCCGGCGAGCGCGTGGCTCGCCGACCGCTTCGGCGGCCGCACGATCTACGGGCTGGCGATCGTGGTGTTCGTGCTCGGCTCGATCATGTGCGGCCTGTCGAGCACCCTGACCGGATTTGTGATCTCGCGGGTGATTCAGGGCTTTGGCGGCGCGCTGATGATGCCGGTCGGCCGCCTGCTGGTGATCCGCTCCGTACCGCGCGCCGAGATGATTTCCGCCTTCGCCTATCTGACAGTGCCGGCGATGATCGGTCCGATGATCGGCCCGCCGCTCGGCGGCTTCATCACGACGTGGTTTCACTGGCGCTGGATCTTCTGGATCAACGTGCCGTTCGGCATCGTGGGCGCCGTGCTGGCCTATGTGTACATCGCCAATGTGAAGGAGGAGACGCCGGGCCGGCTCGATTTCACCGGCTTCCTGTTGGCGGGAATCGGATTCTCATGTCTGATCTTCGGCTTCACGGTGATTGGAGGCGGCTTCCTGCCGATGTGGCAGACGGGCCTGCTGATCGGCGCGGGATTCGTGGCCTGCGCGCTCTACATCGTCCATGCGCGGCGCACGCCCGATCCGCTGCTTGATTTCACGCTGCTGCGCATCCAGACGTTCCGATACGCGATCTCGGGCAGCATGCTGTTTCGCGTCAGCGTCGGGGCCGTGCCGTTCCTGCTGCCGCTGTTGTTGCAGGTGGGCTTCGGCATGTCGGCGGCGGAATCCGGCTCGATCACCTTCGCGTCCGCCTGCGGGTCGATGGCCATGAAAGCGACGGCGCAGACGATCCTGCGCAAGTTCGGCTTCAAGGCGGTGCTGATCGTCTGCGCCTTCATGGCGGCGAGCATTCTGGCGGTCAACGCCCTGTTCAGTGTTCAGACGCCGCAGTGGATCATCTTCGGCGTACTGCTGGCGGGCGGCTTCTTCCGCTCGCTGCAATTCACGGCGCTGAACGGGCTGGCGTTCTCAGACGTGGACAACGACCGGATGAGCCGCGCCACGAGCTTCGTCGCCGTGTGCCAGCAATTCTCGACCGCAATCGGCGTCGCGATCGGGGCCGGCGTCGTCGAGCTGACGCTCTGGGTGCGGGGCGCCGAAACCCTGCAGGCGGGCGACTTCGCCTTCGCCTTCTACGCGGTGGCGCTGGTGACAGGCTCATCGGGCCTCGTGTTCTTCACCCTGCCGAAGGATGCGGCCGCGCATGTGGCGGCGGGGAAGAAGAAGGGGACGGAGGCGAAGGCGGGCGCCAAGAGCGGGGATGAGCGCGCGGCTGCGGAGTAGCAGTGTGCAAAATTTCGACTCGGCGGCAGCCTCCCGTCTGCATCACAAGTATGATAAAATATGCCTCGTTCAAGCTGACAGGAGCTGCCTGTGTCCGACATTGAAAGGCTGACGATCACGTTGCCCACAGATATGGCGGTGGCCGTCAAAGGCGCTGTCGCCGAAGGTGATTATGCGTCGACCAGCGAAGTGGTCCGCGAAGCCCTCCGTGACTGGAAAATGAAGCGCGCCCTGCAATTGCGGGAGCTTTCCGCGCTGAAAGCCGACATCGACAAAGGGCTGGCGGATGTGGCGGCGGGACGCGTGAAGAAATTCGACGCCGACAGCATCATCGCGCGCGGGAGGAAACTATTGGCAAGCCGCACGCCCTCCGCCTAACCGACGCGGCGGAAGCCGATCTGTCAGAAATCTGGTCCTATGTGGCGTTCGAGACCTCGGAAAGCGTCGCGTCGCGATTGCTCGACAGAATCGAAGCAACCCTCAATGGTCTGCTGACCTTTCCAGAGGCCAACCCGTTGCGCGAGCAACTGGCTGCGGGTCTTCGGGTCGCGTTCGCTCCCAGCTATTCTATCTACTACGTCGTATCGCAGGACGAAGTAACGATCGTCCGCGTTCTGCGCGGGGCGCGAGACACATCCGCCATTGCTCAACGGGGCGGCTTTTCATCGGACTAAGGGCGTAGGGTGACCGCCGACAAAGCGAGGCGGAGAACGATTAGCCCCTACTCGCCCCTGAACCCCGTCGCCAGCACATACAATTCCGCCGAATCCGCCCGGCTCGCTTCCGGCTTCACATGGCGCACGGTGGTGAAGTCCTTGCGCAGCAGCGTCAGCAGATGGCCTTCCGTGCCGCCCTGCAGCACTTTCGCGGTGAAGAAGCCGCCGGGCGCCAGCACTTCGCGAGCGAATTCGAT
>CANJEY010000364.1 GCA_947472615.1 Beijerinckiaceae bacterium | reverse complement strand
CCGCCATCCGTGAGCGTTACGCGGCGGCCGGAGCCCGTCTTCTCAATCAGCAGTGGCAGCGCGCCGAAATGGAATGTCACGCCCGCATGCGTCAGCGCGTCGCGCAGGCCGACCCGCATGTCCTCGTCGAACCCGCGCAGGACGTTGTCGGCGCGCATGCACATCGAGACGGCGACGCCGAGCCGCGCGAACACGCTGGCGAATTCAACCGCAATATAGCCGCCGCCGACAATCAGCATGCGCTTGGGCAAATCCGGCAGATCGAACACCTCGTTCGAGGTGATCGCATGTTCGACGCCCGGAACGGCTGGCTCCAGCGATGGCGATGCGCCGGTCGCGACCAGAATGTGACGCGCCCGCACGAGCCGGCCATCGGCTTCGAGACGCACCGAATTGGGATCTTCAATAACCGCGCGGGTTTCCTCGATCGCGACGCCGGCGCGTTCGAGGTTCGACTTGTAGATGTGCGACAGGCGCGTGATCTCGCGCTCCTTCGCGTCGACGAGGGTGCGCCAGCTGAAAGTCGGCTTCTGCGGGATCGTCCAGCCGTAGCCAGCGGCGTCCTCGAAATCCTCGGCGAAGCGGCTGGCATAGACGTAGAGCTTTTTCGGCACGCAGCCGCGAATGACGCAGGTTCCGCCGATGCGGAATTCCTCGGCCACCATGATTTTCTTGCCGTAGCCGGCCGCGATCCGGGCGGCGCGTACGCCGCCGGACCCAGCCCCAATCACAAACAGATCGACGTCGAAATCAGCCATGTCCCCCAGCCCGTTCGAGCCTCAGATATCGTGGCCCTTTTTCTTCATTTCGGCGCGGACGCGGGCGAACATGTCCACCGACATCTGCTTGTTCCACTGGTCGAGCATCACCACGATCGTGTTGACAGCCTGACCCTGCGTGTCGAGAAACTTCTGGCCGGAAGCGGACTTCAGGAACGTCAGCGTCTCCTTCAGTTCCTGTTCCGTCATGGCGCGGGTGAACACCAGAATCGAGCTGTCGACGATCTGGCTCTTCTGCTTGTCGAATTCCGGCTGGATTTCCGCGAGCACCGACTTCAGGTCGCCGGCCAGTTCCGGGCGGGTGCGGGTGATGGTTCCGGTGATCTGCGACTGCATGTTCGGGATGAAGGCGTCGAACATGCGTGCAGCGCCGATCTGCTGCATCAGTTCCAGCGCGGCGGCCTTGTGGGCGGCGGTCGGCGGCGTCGCCGGCAGCGCGACGTTGGCCGGCGGCGCGGCGGCGGGCTGCTGGGCGAAAGCCGGGGCCGCGACGAGGATCGAGGCGATTGTCAGGACATGCCGCATCGAGCGGCCGGAAAATCTGGATGTCACGCGGAAGCACTCCTGTGGGTCGGCCGGTCAGCCCGCCAGCGGCGCAGTCGGCCTAGCCGAGGTCGCCGATGATGTCCACTCCGGCGGCGTCGGCCACGATCACCGCCTTGGCGAGGCCGAGGAAAAGCCCGTGCTCGACCACGCCCGGAATGGCGGTCAGCGCCGCCGCCAGCGGCTCCGGGTCGGGAATGCGGCCGAACGAGCCGTCGAGGATGAAATGCCCGCCGTCGGTGAGGAACGGCTTGCCGTCCTGCCCCTGCCGCAGGGAGAGGCTGCCCCGGCAGCCGGTGGCGGAGGCCACCTTCTCGATCCGCCGGCGGGTGGCCTCGAGACCGAACGGCACGACCTCGATCGGCAGCGGAAAGCGCCCGAGCGTATCGACCTTCTTCGAACTGTCGGTGATGACCACCATGCGGGCGGAGGCTGCGGCGACGATCTTCTCGCGCAGCAGAGCGCCGCCGCCGCCCTTGATGAGCCGCATCTGCGGATCGAATTCGTCGGCGCCGTCGACCGTCAGGTCGAGTTCGGGCGTCTCGTCCAGCGTCGTCAGCGGGATGCCGAGCGCGGCGGCCTGCGCGCGGGTGGCTTCCGACGTCGGCACGCACAGGAGTTTCATGCCGGCCCGCACCTTCTCGCCGATGAAATCGACGAAATGCTTGGCTGTGGAGCCGGTCCCGAGGCCGAGGCGCATGCCGTCGCGGACCAGTTCGGCCGCCTTCGCGGCCGCCAGTCGTTTGGAGTCGTCGGCTGAAAGGGCGCTCACGTCTGTCTCGCTACTTGGCGGGCGGTGTGCAGACCACCGAATCGTTGAGCACATAGCAGATCGACATCGCCCCGGTGCGCAGATCGACCCGGAATACACCGGCTTCGCGCTCGTGGCGCGACGCCACGAGGCCGTATTCGCTCGGCGGCTGCGGCCCCGCGCCTTCGCCGGGCGGGTAGCACAGGGTGACGCCGACCGAATTGTCCTTGAGGCCATACTGGCAGGCGCCGATCTCGCCGGTAGCCCGATCCAGCCGGTAAACCCGGTTCAGGTCGATTTCGGGCGCGGCGAGGAAATCGTAATTGGCCGCCAGCGCGGGTGCGGTGGCGAAAATGGCGAAAGTGACGGCCGGAAGGGCGCGAAAAAGGCGGTTCGAAATCATGGCGGGCCTCTGGCAAGCGAATCGCTCGCGCCGATTCTACAGCGTTCCGGGCCGTTCTGGATTCCCGCGAACGAAAAAGCCGGTTTCGTCCCGGCGCTGACTGGGCTAGGGCTGGCGCATGACGAAACTCGCCGCTCCCCTTCTGGTATTCGATCTCGACGGCACGCTGGCCGAAACCGCCGGCGATCTCGTGCGGACGCTCAATTTCATCCTCGATCGGGAGGGCCTTGGCCCGGTGTCGCTCGCCGACGGTCGCAAGCTGGTCGGGCAGGGGGCGCGGGCGCTGATTCAGGGCGGCTTTGCGCAGGCGGGGCGCTCCATTGCGGGCGAGCCGCTGGAGGCGCTGTTTCGCGATTTTCTCGCCTATTACGAGGCCAATATCGCGGTCGAAAGCCATCTGTTTCCGGGCGTCGTGGCGGCGCTGGACCGTTTCGAGGCGGCCGGCTGGAACTTCGCGGTCTGCACCAACAAGGTGGAGCATCCGTCCATCCGGCTGCTGTCGGAGCTTGGCGTTGCGGGACGTTTCCGGGCCATTTGCGGGCAGGACACGTTCCGGGTCGACGGCAAGACCATCGCCAAGCCCGACCCGCGCCATATCCTGCTGACAATCGAAAAGGCCGGCGGCGACCCCGCCCGCGCCATTATGGTCGGAGACTCGAAATTCGACATCGAGGCCGCCCAGCGGGCGAAAGTGCCGGTGGTGGCGGTCGATTTCGGCTACACGGACGAGCCGGCGCGGACCTTCGGGCCGGACCGGGTGATCTCGCATTTCGACCAGTTGTGGGAGGCGGTGCAAGGGCTGGGTCTGGCTTGACGGTCGCCCCCATGGTTCGAGACGCCGCCTTTGGCGGCTCCTCACCATGAGGGCCTGGAACTGCCCCAAGCCCTCCTCCTGAGGAGCCCGCAACGCGGGCGTCTCGAAGGACGGAGGGCGATATCGTCGCATCGCTCCTGTCTTGACGCCTAAAGCCGCCGGGCGCATGGTGAATTCCATGACGAGCCCCTGCCGCAACAGCTGCTTCATTATTATCCGCTAGCACTACCGCTGGCTGGAGCCGTCTTTTTCCCCTTTGCGAAGAGAGCGACGCCCCGGCCAGAAGGCCCGAGGAACACATGTCCGCGCCCCAACTTCGCCTCTACAACACGCTGACGCGCACGAAGGAAGCGTTTCGCCCGATCGATCCGGCGAACGTCCGCATGTATGTCTGCGGCCCCACGGTCTACGATTTCGCCCATATCGGCAATGCGCGGCCGGTGATCGTGTTCGACGTGCTGAACCGTCTGCTGCGGCATCTCTACGGCAAGGATCACGTCACCTACGTCCGCAACATCACCGACGTGGACGACAAGATCAACGCGCGCGCGGCGCGCGATTTCCCCGGCGTGCCGCTGAACGACGCGATCCGGCAGGTGACGGAAAAGACCGCCAACCAGTTCTTCGCCGACGTGCGCGCGCTAGGCTGCCTCGACCCCGACGTGCAGCCGCGCGCCACCGACAACATTGTCCAGATGGTCGACATCATCAACAAGCTGCTCGCTAACGGCAGCGCCTATATCGCGACGGGTTCGGAAGGCCGCGAGGTGCTGTTCGAAATCGGCAGGATGAAGGATTACGGCGCGCTGTCGAAGCGCAATCTCGACGACCAGCAGGCGGGCGCGCGCATTGCGGTGGAAGCGCACAAGCGCAATCCCGGCGACTTCGTGCTGTGGAAGGAATCCGCACCGGACGAACCGGGCTGGCATGCGGAATTTCGCTCGGCCGATGTTGGTGCGGTGTCGATCTTCGGGCGTCCCGGCTGGCACATCGAATGCTCGGCGATGAGTCACCGCTATCTTGGCGAGACGTTCGACATTCATGGCGGCGGCCTCGATCTCATCTTCCCGCATCACGAAAACGAAATCGCCCAGTCACGCTGCGCCTTCGGACAAAACGTGATGGCGAACGTGTGGATGCACAACGGCTTCCTGCAGGTGGAAGGCGAAAAGATGTCGAAGAGCCTCGGCAACTTCGTGACGATTAATGAGTTGCTGGAGACGGAGAAGTTTGGCGGGCGAAAGTGGCCGGGTGAGGTGCTGCGACTGGCGATGTTGAAGACACATTATCGTCAGCCGATCGACTGGACGGCAAAAAATCTTCAAGAGACTGAGTTTGAGATTACGGAGTGGAAGCAATCGTTTTCAACGATATTGGCGTCCGACATAATGGAAAGGAACATAGATGATGAATTCATCAGTGCGATGTGTGACGACCT
>CANJEY010000363.1 GCA_947472615.1 Beijerinckiaceae bacterium | reverse complement strand
GTCGAAAACCCTTATCGGCCAGCATGCGGGCATTCTTGGCCATGTCGGCCGGCGACTTAAGCGGCAGGATGCGCAGCGTCTGGAATTCGCGCACCGCCGCGCCGCCGAACAATTGCGCCACCGGCACGCTGAGACGTCGCGCCAGCAGATCGTGCAACGCGCAATCGATGCCCGACTTCGCCTGCGCCGTTTTGAATCCCTGTCGGTCGAGATCGTCGAGGATGACGTTGATCAGACGGCTGTCGCGACCGCGCAGATCTCTGGTCTGACGTTCGAGATCGTCGCGCACCATCGCATGCGGCGACCCTATATGCGGCATGGACGACGCGTAACCATACCCGACGCCTCCGTCCTCGCTGCGGATCGTGACGACCCAGCCTTCCTGCACCGGCATGGCGGCAAGCGCGAACTTCCAGTCCTTGTCGATCTTCGGAATCCGCGATTCACGAATTTCCACGTCGGCGATGCGCATGATGTTTCCTCCGATGATGAGTGAAGCATATGCGCGTCACAATGAGGAGTCGCGACAACAAAAGGGGCGCGACCAGCGCGCCCCAATTCACAAGTCAGGTCAGGATCACGCGTTGATCGCGGCCTTTACGCGCGCGGGCGTCAGCGGCAGATCGCGCACGCGCACGCCGACGGCGTCGAAGACCGCGTTGGCGAGCGCTGCGCTCGTCGGGCCTTGCGAGGCTTCGCCGGTGCCGAGGAACGGCGTGCCGGGACGGTCGATCAACACCACCTCGACGGGCGGAACTTCCGTGAAGGTGAGGATCGGATAGGAGGTCCAGTCCTCGCTGCGCACGCCCGACGCGTCGTACCGCACGCCTTCCTTGAGCGTCCACGACAGCGACTGGATCAGCCCGCCCTCTATCTGGTTCTTCACGCCATCAGGGCTCACGACCTCACCGGAATCGTTCGCCGCCACGGCGCGCAGCACACGGATCTTGCCCGTCGCGGCATTGACGTCGACCTCGACCACGATCGCCGTGAATGCCGCGAGATTCTTGTAGCGCGCGAACGCGATGCCGCGCCCGCGTCCCGGCTGCTTCTTGAAATTCGACCATCCGAAGGTCTCCGCCGCCTTCTGCAGCACGGCGCGGCCGCGCTCATCCTTCAGATGACGCAGGCGGTATTCGAGCGGATCGACTTTGGCGCGCGCCGCGAGTTCGTCGATGAAGCTCTCGATGGCGAACACGTTCGAATAGGCGCCGAGTCCACGTGTTGACGACGCACGCGCCGCGAAACTGGAAATGAAGTGTGTCGTCACCTTCTGGCCGGGGAAGTCGTAGAGCGGAATCGCGTTGCGGTCAGCCGCGTAGTTCGGCGGGCCGCCGTTGACGGGTTCCGGCATCGGGAAAGGCTTCGCCAGATGGCGCGCCGGCAGCAGATTGCCAGCGTTGTTGCCGGGCCGCGTGCCGTGCGAGGTCGACCAGAGTTCGAACCTCCAGTCTATGATGTCGCCCTTGGCGTCGACTTCAGCCTTCGTTTTTAGAAGCATGGCGGAATTGTAGGGTTCCCACTTGTGCTCGTCGTTGCGCGACCACTGAATGCGAACCGGCTTGCCCGGAACTGCGCGGGCCAGAAGCGCTGCGTCGGCGGCGGCGTCATCGGCGCCGTTGTGGCCATAGCAGGCGCAGCCCTGCACATGCTGCATGCGCACCTTGGTCTTGTCCATGCCAAGCATCTGGGCGATCGCCGCGCCGGTCTCGAACACCGACTGGCTGTGCGTCTGCACCGTCATCACGCCGTCTTCGGTCAGCGTGCCGATGGCGGTCGAGGGACCGATGGATGCGTGCATCACGAACGGACGCTTGTAGGTCTGCTCGATCGTCGCGGCCGCCGTCAGGTTGGCAGGCTTCGCCTGATCCTTGATCACGACGTCTTTCGTCTTCTGCGCCAGCAGCCAGTCATGCACGGTGTCGGAGGCCGGAGCCTCCTTCGGCATGTCCCAGCGGGCGGATTGGCGGAGCGCAGCGGCGGCGTTGATCGCCTGCTCCTCGCGCTGCGCGACCACGCCAAGGAACGAGCCGTCGCGCACAACTTCGATCACGCCGGGCAGCTTGCGGGCGGCGTCGAGATCGGCATTGATCAGCTTCGCGTCATATTGCGGCGGACGCACGACCCGGCCATGCACCATGCCGTCGGGACGCAGATCCTGAATCCAGATCAGGCTTCCGGTCGCCTTCGGCGGAATGTCGATGCGGGTGATGTTCTTGCCGATGTATTTGCGCGCCGAGGCGGGCTTCGTCGGAGACTTGCCGGTCGCCGGAACCTCGAGTTCCTGACCGCTGACCAGTTCCCAATAGGTCGTCTGCTTGCCGTCGGGCGCACGGACCGTCCCGTCGGATACGACGAGCTTGTCGGCTTCCGCGCCGAGCTTTTGCGACGCGAGGCCGAGCAGGATGCGGCGCGCGTCGGCAGAGACGGCGCGCACGGCGGTGCCGCAATCCGGCATCGAGAACGAGCCGGCCGTGGTGCCTTCATTCGGAGAGAGCCATGTGTCGCCCGAGGTGATCGACAGGCGCTTCATGTCGATGTCTAGTTCATCAGCACATATCTGCGAAACCGCGGTCAGGATGCCCTGCCCGAGTTCGACCTTGCCGACGAGTAGACGAATCTTGCCGTCAGCCTCGATGCGCAGCCACGACGAAACCTTGGGGTTGTTACGCAGGCTGCCCGGCAGCGGCGGCGGCGCAGCGGCTGCCTGCTGTGCCGCGGCCTCGCTGGCCGGCAGTTCGAACGCCAGAACGAGCGCGCCTGCGCCCTTGAGAAGATCGCGACGGTTGGTCTCGATGTTCATGGCTCAGGCCTCCTGCGATGCGCGAAGCACGGCACGGACGATGCGATTGTGCGCGCCGCAGCGGCACAGATTGCCGTCCAACGCCTGCCGGATTTCGCCGTCGGTGGGCTTGGGATTGTTGTCTAGCAGGACCTTGGCGCGCATGATCATGCCGTTCATGCAATAGCCGCACTGGGCGGCGTTCTCGTCCATGAAGGCCTTTTGCAGCTTGTGCGGAGCGCTCATATCGCCGAGGCCTTCCAGCGTCGTGATCTCCTGCCCGACGACCGAGCCGATCGAGGTGACGCAGGAACGCACCGCCTGACCGTCGATGATCACCGTGCACGCGCCGCATTGCGACAGGCCGCATCCGTATTTCGGGCCGTTGTACTTGAGGTCGTTGCGCAGCACGTAGAGCAGCGGCGCGTCGTCTGGAGCCGACACGTCCTGCGTGCGGCCATTCACCTTGAGAGCGGTCATGGGCGGGAACCTCGATACGTTTCCTGTAGCGGCGGCGCGCGGTCATCGGGACCGCATCGTTCCAGACGCGATGCGGCCGGAATCTGCGGGGACACGCCTGCCTTGTCAACGAAAACCGGGCTTTATCGATCCCGTCTCACGCACAATTCAGCAGCGGATCATTGCGACAGCTTCTTGGCCAGCGCCACTGCGGACGCGGGCGTGTTGCGGATTTCCTGCACGAGCCCCGCCACGGTGTCGGCGTCCGAGGGAACGATGTCGAGGTTGGACTTCTCGGCCTGGGCCAGAAACTCCGGATCCCTCATGGTCGCCTGCAGCGCTTCGCGCAAGGCGGCGGCGCGCTCGGCCGGAATGCCGGGCGGCGCGATGATCGGCCGCGTGAACGAATCGCCGAGGGTCAGGAACGAGATCGCGGCCTTCAGTTCCTCCGATATGCCAAGATCGTACACGAGCGGCACATTCGGCAGGCGCGGATCGGGCTTCTTGGCGAACTGGACCAGAACCGCAACCTTGTCGGTCTTCACCCAGTCCGGCCGCATGGCAGGAATGATGCCCCAGCCTGTGCAATTGCCCTCTGTCTCTCCACGCTCGAGCGCGAGCCAAACGTCGCTGTTCGACGGATAGCCGAGCACGATCTTCACGTGGTCGCCGAAGATCTCCTTCATGATCGCCCCATAGGCGAAGCCTGCGCCCTGCGCGGTTCCGCCGATGATGAGGCTCTTCTGGCGGATGTCGTCGGGCTTGACGACGCCGGTCGCGCGCCAGGCGAAGCAGACCTTGGTGTCGGTCGACATGTTGCCCAACCACGTCAGCTTCGACCAGTCGACGTCGACCTGCTTCGGCTCCAGCACCGACAGGTTGATCAGCGTGGGATTGAAGATGCCGATGGTCGAGCCATCCTTCGGAGCCTGAACCGCCAGATACTTCAGGCCCGTGAGGCTGGATGCGCCGGGCATGTTCTTGACGACCATGTTCGGCGACCCGGGAATATGCCGGCCCATGAACTGGGCCAACGTACGTCCGAAAATGTCGTAGCCGGCGCCGGGCGGATAGCCGACGATGAATTCGACGGTCCTGCCCTTGTAGAAGCTCTCGACGGATTGCTGCGCCATCGCAGAGGCCGTGCACGCGAACGCGACAATTGCGGCGAGCGCGCCGCGCCAGATGTGATGGATCATGCGTGTTTCCTCCCGCCGCGTCGGGTCACCATTTGGGTCTGAGTTCCTCGACGAAGACCTTGCGCCAATCCTCTCCCTTCGGGACGAACCCGTCATAGGCGCGCACATCGCGGCACGTAGAGGGATCCGCGCCGCGCGGCATACGGCCCTTCTCGACGTCCTCGACCGCTTCGAGCAACATGCGTCGCATGGCGATGATGGCCTTGTCGGATGTGCCGAGAAACTCCTTCGAGCGGTCGACGATCGGCCCCATGCCTTCCTGCAGCGCGTAATCCTGCGTGTTCAGGCCCGCGATGC
>CANJEY010000362.1 GCA_947472615.1 Beijerinckiaceae bacterium | reverse complement strand
TGTAGACGATGCATTCCAGCCCGTATTTCGCGCAGGCGGTTGCGGTGGCGACGCCGTGCTGTCCCGCGCCCGTCTCGGCGATGATGCGCTTCTTGCCCATGCGCAGCGCCAGCTGGATCTGGCCCAGCACGTTGTTGATCTTGTGCGCGCCGGTGTGGTTCAGCTCGTCGCGCTTGAAGTAAATCTTCGCCCCGCCCAGATGCTCTGTCATGCGCTGCGCATAATAGAGCGGGCTCGGCCGGCCGACGTAATGCGTCGCCAGATGATCGAGCTCCGCCTGAAACGACGGGTCCGCCTTGGCGTCCGTATAGGCCTTTTCGAGATCGAGGATCAGCGGCATCAACGTCTCGGCCACGAAGCGGCCGCCGAATATGCCGAAATGGCCGGTCTCGTCCGGGCCTTTGCGGAAGGAATTGGGCATTTCGGGCTTCACGATGAACTCCTGATCACGGGCGCTCGGCGGCATCGTTCTAGCCCTTGCCCTGTTCAGAACCAAGCGGATTGGGGCCGGTTCCATCGCTCAAGGTTATGGTGCGAACGATCCGCGATTCCAGCACCAGATCGTCGTGCGAGCCGAGCAGCTGGAGGTCTTTCACCAGCAGGCGCGCGAGCGGCGTGTCGCGCCAGCGGTCGAGCAGTTCGGCGAGTTCCAGCGTTTCCGACGCGGTCGGCTCGTCGATGAAATTGTAAAGACCGACCGGATACAAATCGGTGAGTTTGCGGGCGAGCGCTGATTGGATCGCCTGAAAGGCGTTGTGGCCGCGCAGTTTCTCCGGGTAGGCCTTCAGGTAGAGTCGTCCCAGATTGACGTTGCCGCTGAACAGGCCGTGCAACTCGACCCAGAATGGTTCGATGCCGGCGAGGTTGCGTTCCGTCAGATTGGGCGGGCTCCCGACCGACAGCGAGCCGCAAATCGTGGCGTGCAGTTTCCCTTGCCGGCGTCTCCCGATGTCCCATGCGATCTTGGGCGCGAACGACGCGCGCCGCACGTCATCCTGTAGCGACTGAAACGCCGCCGACGCCTGAAGCGTCGTTTCGGGGATCGAGGCGATCAGCGAGAAAACTTCGGCGTGCCGCCCATCCCGATAGGGCGCGCCGTCGCGGCGTGAGATCGCCAGCCCATGTCGCGGCGCGATCAGCGGCAGATGCGCCAGCCGGTAGGGTTCGTCGAACCGGAGGCTTTCGCCGGGCGAAAAACGCGTGGCGCTGCGCAGATATCCAAGCTCTGCGTCTGTGCAGAAGACCGGATCGTCCATCACCGCGCTGCGCGCGCGGCCGCGATGAATTGCCGGATGCGTCCCGAATCTTTCACGCCCGGCGCGCTTTCGACGCCGGACGAAACGTCGACTGCCATCGCGCCGCTGATGCGGATCGCCTCGGCCACGTTGCCAGCGTCGAGCCCGCCCGACAGCATCCAGTCGAGCCCGGGGGGAACTTCGCGCAGGATTGTCCAGTCGAACGCCTGCCCGTTGCCGCCCGGCAGCACGGAGCCCTTCGGGGGCTTGGCGTCGAACAGGATCCGGTCTGCGATCCTGTCGTAGCGCGCGACCGTCGCGAGATCGTCGGCCGTGGACACGCCGATCGCCTTCATGGTCGGCAGGCCGTAGCGCTGGCGGATGGCGCTCACGCGTTCGGGCGGCTCCTTGCCGTGCAATTGCAGCAGATCGGGCGCGAGCGCCGCCACGATCCCGTCAAGCATTTGGTCGTCGGCATCCACCGAGAGCGCCACCTTGAGAGCGCGATCCTCCACCCGGCCCGCAAGATCGCGCGCCTGCCCGAACGTCAGGTTGCGCGGGCTCGGGGCGAAGAACACGAAGCCGACCATGTCGGCGCCCGCGTCGAGCGCCGCGTCGAGCGTGGCGGGCGTCGACAGTCCGCAGATCTTGATGATGAGGTCACGCGACGCCATGGCGGCCTTTTGAGGACATGGCGCGCGGAAGTCCAGCCGCTTGTAGCTCGTGAGACCGCGATCAGGCGGCGTTGCGTTTGGAATCCGGCTGGGCGGAGATCATCGCGAGCTGCTGGGTCGACACGAGCTGCGCCCGCAGCCGGTCCGACTCGGTGCGAACTTGCGCCAGATCGGAACGCACGACGCGCGCGGCCTTGCGGTTCTTGCCCTGCGCCAGCCATGCGGCGAAGCCGCCGATGAGTACGCCCAACATGACGGCCAGAAACAACACGATGAAAAGCGGCGCCGTCAGCTGCAGGCCCGGCGCATCGGCGCCGAACGGATCGAACACGACAGTGACGACATGGCGGTTGGCGATCGCGAACGCCAGCGCCACGGCGGCGAGCGGCGCGAGCAGGAGCCATTTGAGAAAGGTCTTCATCCGTTTCCTTCAATGCGCCCGGCGATCAGCCGTTTGGCGAATCGTTCAGGCGCTCGCGCATTTCCTTGCCGGTCTTGAAGAACGGCACGAGCTTCTCGTCCACCGACACATGCTGGCCGGTGCGCGGATTGCGGCCGACGCGCGCGTCGCGACGCTTCACCGAAAAAGCCCCGAAGCCACGCAGTTCGACGCGATCGCCGCGCGACAGCGCGTTGGTGATCTCGTCCAGAATGGCGTTCACGATGTTCTCGACATCGCGCTGGTACAGGTGCGGATTACGTTCCGCAATTTTTTGAACGAGTTCGGATTTGATCATGTCGTCAGCCTTGGGAAAGTCGAGAAATTTCGGGCAAAATGGCTTGAATTTCAATTCACCGCGGCACCTTGCCAAACCGCCAACAGACCGTCAAGTTCCCTTGTCTGCGCCATAAGTTCGGCTTTTTGCAGCCATCCGGCGAACGCGTCGTACCCGAATGTTTCGGCGAGACCGGCCGCCATGCCCAGAATGCCGAGCCGTTCGATGCTGCGCTGGCGGCGCCAGTCGCGCACCGGCAGATGCGCCGGAACTTTCTTGTCGCTCTCGAGCCACGCGATGGCCTCCCGCTCTCCGCCGATGGCGTCGATCAGTTTCAGCGGCAGGCCCTGACGACCGGTGAAGACGCGCCCGTCCGCGACGGTCGCCAGTTCCTGATCGCTCATGCTGCGGCGCTCTTTCACCAGCGCCTTGAACCAGTCGAACGAGTCGGTCACGAGCGCTGCGAGCGCGGCGCGCGCCTCGGGGCTCGTCGGCTCCAGTCCGTTGGGGGCCGCCTTGAGCGGCGACGATTTCACTTCCTCCATCTTCACCCCCACCGTGTCGAGCAGGCGCGAGACGTTGGGAATCTGGAACAGCACGCCGATCGACCCGACCAGCGAATTGCCGCGCGCGAAGATGTGGTCGGCCCCGATCGCCGCCACATAGGCGCCTGACGCCGCCATGGTGCCGACGACGGCCACCACGGGCTTCTTGGCCGCGAGCCGCCGCAATTCGTCGTAGAGCCGTTCCGATCCGGTCGTGGTGCCGCCGGGGCTCTCGATCGACAGGATCACCGCCGAAGCATGCGAGTCCGCCACGTCCTGAATCAGCTTCAGCGTATCCTTGTCGCCGGTGATCAGGCCTTCGATGGCGATGCGGGCGATGTGCGGCCGCACGGTGGCCGACGGGAATCCGCTGAGCCGCAGGCCGGCGAACACGATCGCCCCGATGATGACCAGAAACGCCGCCGCGCGCCAGAACGTCAGCTTCCGGCGCATGCGCCGGCGGTCGATCAGATAATCCGCGTGAAGTTCGGGAGACGCCATCGAGAGTCCTTTCGGGCGAACCAGCCGGGCCGGACCCTAGTGCGGGCGGCGCAAAAGTGAAACCGGATTTTGATGAACAGCGCATCCGCGCCGCGGGCAAGAAAAAACCCGCGCGGCGAACCGCGCGGGCTTCGATTGTCAGGCCGTCGCCGGCGAAGCGGGCGAGATTACTCGCCCTTCTTCTTGCCGGTGTCGCGGGCCTTGAGGGCCGCGCCGAGAATGTCGCCGAGCGACGCGCCGGAATCGGCGGAGCCGAACTGCGCGATGGCTTCCTTCTCTTCCGAGATTTCGAGCGCCTTGATCGACACCGAGACCTTGCGGGCCTTGCGGTCGAAGATCGTGATGCGCGCGTCGACCTTTTCACCAACCGCGAAACGCTCCGGACGCTGATCGGCGCGATCGCGAGCCAGTTCGTTGCGCTTGATGAACGCGGTCAGGTCGGTGCCGACGAGGTTCACCTCGAGGCCGCCTTCCTTCACTTCGGTCACTTCGCAGGTCACGACCGCTCCCTTGCGCATGTCGCCTTCGCCTTCGACCTTCGCGTTGAAGGGGTCGGCGCCGAGCTGCTTGATGCCGAGCGAGATGCGCTCCTTCTCGATGTCGACGTCAAGAACCTGAGCCTTGACCATGTCGCCTTTCTTGTAGTCCTCGATCGCCTGCTCGCCGGGCTTTTTCCAGTCGAGGTCGGAGAGGTGGACCATGCCGTCGACATCGCCATCGAGGCCGATGAACAGGCCGAATTCGGTCTTGTTCTTGACCTCGCCTTCGACGACGGCGCCCTTCGGGTTCTTCTCGGCGAACGCTTCCCACGGGTTCTGCAGGGTCTGCTTGAGGCCGAGCGAGATGCGGCGCTTGACCGGATCGACTTCGAGCACCTGAACGTCGACTTCCTGGCTCGTCGAAACGATCTTGCCTGGATGCACGTTCTTCTTGGTCCACGACATTTCGGAGACGTGGATCAGGCCTTCGATGCCCGGCTCCAGTTCGACGAACGCGCCGTAGTCGGTGATGTTGGTCACGCGGCCATGGAAGCGGGCGTTGAGCGGATACTTGGCCTCGATGCCCTGCCACGGATC
>CANJEY010000361.1 GCA_947472615.1 Beijerinckiaceae bacterium | reverse complement strand
GAGTTCGGCCGGGCCGGGCTTCATAGGCCTCATTCTCACCAGCATGGGCGCTGAAAAAGGCATGACCTACCTGAAGCAACTGGCGCCGCAGAAAATCGCCGGCCTCAGCGTCGCGGCGCGTCAGGTGCTGGATCAGGTGATCGCCGGCGAATATGCGATCGGGTTGCAGATGTTCAATCATCACGTGCCGATCAGCGCCGCACAGGGCGCGCCGGTGGCGTGGATTCCGGTACAACCCGCGATGGGCGTGTTGTCGGTGATCTCGCTGACCAAGGATGGCCCGCATCCCAACGCCGGCAAGTTGTTGATGGATTTTCTCGCCTCCGCCGAAGGGCAGGCGCTTTATCGCGACGCGGATTACATCCCCGTCGATCCAACGGTTGCGCCGAAGAACCCCGGCCTGCGGCCGGATGGCGACAAGTTCAAAGCGATCTACATGTCGCCCGAGCAGATCGATTCCGACATGCCGAAATGGGTGCAGATCTACGCTGATCTGTTCCGTTAAAGTTGAGACTTTCGATTCCATGCGGCCGCATGTTAAATTCGGCGCAAATCAACCGGGAGGAAGACGTGAAGGTTCTGATCGCCACATCTTTCGTGGCCGCGCTCGCGCTGTCGCCGCTAACGCAACAGGCGCAGGCGCAGAGCGTCGCTGATTTCTATCGCGGCAAGAATCTCATTATACTAGTCGGCAGTGGCGCAGGCGGCGGCTACGACACCTATAGCCGCACGCTGGCGCGTTACTGGCCGAAGCATATTCCGGGCAATCCGAACATCGTCGTGCAGAACATGCCGGGCGCGAACGGCGTGACGATGATGAACCATCTGGTCAACGGCGCGCCGAAGGATGGCACGGTGGTGGGTTCGCCGTTCGGGGCCAACGTGACGGAGCCGGTCATCGATCAGGGCCGCATCACCAAGTACGATTCGCGTGAGGTGAACTGGATTGGCAACATCTCGCCACAATACAACGCCTGCTTTGTGCGCAAGGACAGCAAGGTCAAGACGCTCGAAGATGCGATGAAGATCGAGACGCATATCTCGGCGACGGGCGCGAATTCCAATTCGTCGGTGATGGCGAATGTTTACAACACGCTGATCGGCACGAAGTTCAAGACCGTCATGGGCTATTCGTCGGCGGAACAAATTCTGGCGATCGAACGCAAGGAGGTCGACGGAACCTGCGTTTCTTACGACAGCCTGCTGGCGTCGCAGCCGCGTCTGATCGAACGTGACGAGATCACGTGGCTCATTGTGCTGAACACGGAGCCCGTGAAGGAACTCCCCGGCACGCCGCCTGCGACCAAATTCGCCAAGACCGAGCAGGACCGGCAGATGCTTGAACTGCTCATCGCGCGCAATCTTCTCGGCCGTCCTTACGTCATGGCGAAAGGCGTGCCTGGCGATCGCGTCGCGGCGCTGCGTACGGCCTTCATGGCGACGATGAGCGACCCGGACTATCTCGACGAAGCGAAGAAAATCCGCATGGCCGTTAATCCCGTCGATCACGTCTTCATGGAGAAGATGGTCTCGGGCGTTTACAAGATTCCGCAGGACGTCGTGCGCAAGACGATGGAGCTGACGAAGGAGAATTGATCTCCTTACTTGAACAGCTCCTGGGAGATTGCCATGCCGCGTGGCAGGAAGGTGTTTTCGCCTTCCGGGTTCATGAACCAAGCGCGCAGCTTCTCGCCGTCGGGCCGTACGGTCGGATCCTTAGGCAGGACGTTCGGGTTCACCGGATTGTATTCGTTTTCCGCGTAAATCTTCTGGCCCTCGTCGGACAACAGGAAATCGAACAGGAGCTTGCCGGCGTTCGGATGCGGGGCGTCCTTGGCGAGCGCCGCCACCAGCGTTGCGCCAAGCGAGACGGGCGCCAGCGCGCTGCGCTCCACCGGAGCGCCCTTCGCCTTGCTGCCTGCGATCTGGCTCGGATAGACGTTGAGGCCGATGGCGTATTCGCCCGCAATAACTTGATCGACAATCTGACGCGCCGTCACCTTGAGGCCGGAAATCTTTTGCTCGGACAGTTTGCGCAGATACGACATGCCCTTCTCGTCGCCCATTTCGTTGAGCACGAGCGAAATGAAGCCGGACGCGGCCGAGGTGGTGAGGTTTGTGTTCCACACCATTTTGCCGCGCCATTTCGGATCAAGCAGATCCTCCCATGACTTGGGCTCTGTTCCGGGCTTGATCATGTCGGTGTTGAAGCCCGCCATCAGCACATACATGTTGGTGGCGACCCAATAGCCTTCCGGATCGACATATTCCTTCGGGAAGGTCTTCACGATGTCGGGCTGCCATTGCATCACGAGGCCGTCCTTCTTGAGACCGGCGGCGGCCTGCGACCCTTCCATCAGATCGACCTGAACCTTGGCGGCCTTGGCCTCGTTCCGCACCCGCAACGCGACTTCGGCAGGATCGGTGCGGACGTAATTGACCTTGACGCCGTACTTCGCCTCGAACGCTTTCGCGACGGGCGCGACGAGCTGGTCGACGACCTGCACGGTGTACCAGATGACCTGCCCCTCGCGTTTCGCGGCGGCGATGAGGGCTTCGTCGGCTGCGCGGACGGCGGGCGTCGAAACGATGACAGCGGCGAGCGCGGCGAAGAGGCTTCGGGTCAGGCGCACGGGCATTCCTCCAGATATGTTTTGCCGGATGATTCTACGTCGCCGCGTCCGTGTAAACAGGAATCTGGACAGGGCCCCACGCCGGTTTGACGCCAGCGTCGTTTGCGCGCAACCTTGGAGAAACGAACCACACGTTCGAACTTCGGGGAGGACATATGCGGATTGCACCACTGGCGGCGGCGCTTTTGTTCATCGTGTCGGGCGCGACGCATCAGGCAGGCGCGCAGACGACCGAGAGCTTCTACGGATCGACGCCGCTGACGATCGTGGTCGGCAGCGATGCGGGCGGGGCGCATGACGCCTTCGCGCGCACGCTCGGCAAGCATTTCGGCCGCCATCTGCCGGGGCATCCCAACGTCGTGGTGCAAAACATGGCTGGCGCGAACGGATTGATTGCCGCCAATTATATCGCCAACGTCGCCCCGAAGGATGCTTCGGTGATCGCCGCGATCTCCCCCGGCAACATCGTCGAACCGCTACTGCAAAGCGGACAGGCGGCGCGCTTCGACCCGCGCAAGATGCAGTGGATCGGCAACATCGCGAATATCCAGCTCACCTGTTCGACGTGGCACGCCAATCCGGTGAAGAGCGTCGAGGAGGCGCGCAGGACGCAGGTGATCGTCGGCGGCGGATCGTCCGTCTCGTCCAGCGCGATCCTGCCGAATGTGATGAACGAATTGCTCGGCACGAAGTTCAAGATCATCACCGGCTATCAGTCCGGCAACGTGCGGCTCGCGTTGGAGCGCGGCGAGATCGAAGGCATCTGCGGCTGGGGTTATTCGACGCTGCTGGCGACCGCGCCTGACTGGATCGCCACGAAGAAGCTGAACTTCCTCGCGCAGAGCGGGCTCAAGCGCATGGCCGAACTGCCCGACACGCCCCTCATCAGTGAGTTCGCATCGGGCGCAGAGGATCAGGCGATCTTTCGACTGCTCACGTATCGCGAGCTGCTCGGCCGTCCCTATGTGGCGCCGTCCGGCGCGCCTGTCGATCGCGTCGAGGCGCTGCGAAAAGCATTTGGCGAAACCATGCGCGATCCCGAATATCTGGCGGAAGCGAAGGCGGCGTATCAGGATGTCGACTTCACGGATTACAAGGGCATGGAGGCCGTGATCAACGATGCGTGGGCGATGCCGCCGAACGTCGTGAAGCGCGTCGCTCAGCTCACGCGCGGCGGGAACTGACGGCTTGCGCGCTCCGGCGAGTTGAGTAAACTGATACGATAAGTCGCGCCCGCAAGGGCAGCGAACGATCATGGAGGAAGCCCGCGTGGATGCGAACCTGATGGAGGGCGCGCGCAATCTCGTGCGTTACGCCTGCGTGGACAAGGGCAAGAGTGTACTGCTCCTCGTCACGCGCGACGCGGATTTTCCGGATGTCGTGTCGTGCATTCAGGAGGCCGTCCGCGAAAAGGGCGCCGAACTCGTCACCATGAAAGTCGATGGCTGGCTCCGCGCGCTCGGCAAGCCGCCGAAAGCGCTTGTGGCGACGCTGCCTGTGGTCGACATCGTGATCCAGCAAGGAACGTCGATGAACGCGCAGGCGAGCTATAGCCAGCGCGCGATGTACGAATATGGCACGAGCTTTTTCGTCAACATGGCGAAAACCCCCGAGGGACTCGCGAGCGATTTCGGCCGTTATCCGCTGGAATTGCTTTACGCAATTGGCGACAAGGTGCTGAAGCGCGTGCAGCGTGCAAAGCGACTGCGGCTGACCACCAAGGCTGGCACCGACATCAGCATGAACATTCATCCACGCCACATGGGCGGATATTTCTACGATCCGCGCAAGGCGGGGCCGGGGTCCAGCAAGGCGTTTCCAGGCGGCGAATTCGGCGTCTATCCCGAAGATCCGTGCGATGGCGTCGTGGCGATCGAGGCATTCCAGCCCAATGTGAAGCCGCCGCAGTCGATCCTGCCAAAGCCGTTGATGATGACCGTCAAGGATCACTGGGCTGTCGAGTTTGAAGGCCCTTGCGCGGATTGGATGCAAGAGCGACTGCGCACGCATGGCGACAAATACGCCAAGCTGTTCTGCGAAGTGATGTGGGGCGTGCATCCGCGCTCGGGCGTCAAGGATTGCCGCGCGGCGTCAAACCCGAACATGCTGCACTGCGCGTT
>CANJEY010000360.1 GCA_947472615.1 Beijerinckiaceae bacterium | reverse complement strand
CGTCGCCACGCGTTCGATCGTCATGCCGTTCGGCCGTTTGAACGAGGCGAGCAGCCGGCCCACCGGATCGGGCAGGGCCGCGATGTCCTCGAGGCCCTTCGCCATCGCGTCGACGCGGGTTTCGTTCAGCATCAGGCGGTCGAGATTGGCCTTGCTGATTCCGGCGGCTTCGGCGGCCCTCATGTCGTGGTCGTTGGCGGCGATGATGTCGGCGGCGCGGGCGCGCAGCGCGCGGGCGGCTTCCGTCAGGGCGCGGTTCTTCTGGTCGGCGGGGGCGAGACCGAGCGCATGGGCGGCTCCCCGCGCCGCGCGGCCGAGCGCCAGCATGACCTCGTGAACGGGCCGGGGTTCTTCAAGGGATCGAGCGTCTTCCATGCCGTCGGACTAGCAGAAACGTCGCCCGCCGTCACGACGGATGGTTGTGACGATGCGTCGGCGCGGACTACAGTGCGGGGCGAATGAAGCGCGATGAAACAGGTCCGCGCGGTCGCGTCAGGGAGATCGGCCGATGAAATTTTCGCACGACGGCGTTTACGGTTCGCGCCGGTCTCCGGTGATTGCGCGCAATATGGTGACGACCTCGCAGCCGCTCGCCACTCAGGCGGGGCTGGAAATGCTGCACGCCGGCGGCAATGCGGTGGACGCCGCGCTGGCGACCGCGATAGCGCTCGTGGTGGTGGAGCCGACCAGCAACGGGCTTGGGTCGGACGCCTTCTGCATCCTCTGGGACGGCAAGGAATTGCACGGCCTCAACGCCTCGGGGCGCTCTCCTGCGAGCTGGACGCGAGAGCGCTTTGCGGGCCGCAACGGCATGCCGCAGCGCGGCTGGGACAGCGTCACGGTGCCGGGCGCGGTGTCGGCCTGGGTGGAGCTGTCGCGGCGCTTCGGCAAGCTGCCGTTCGAGCGTCTGTTCGAGCCCGCGATCCGCTACGCCAGCCGCGGCTTTCACGTGACGCCGATCATCGGTCAGCAATGGCTCAAGGCCTCGCAAATTCTGCGCGAACAGCCCGGCTTCGCCGAATCGTTCCTGCCGGACGGGCGCGCGCCGCGCGTCGGCGAGATGTTTTCGTCACAGCGTCTGGCGCGATCGCTGCAAAAGATCGCCGAGACGCGCGGCGAGACCTTCTATCGTGGCAAACTGGCCGAAAGCATCGCGGCGTTCTCGAAGAAATGCGGCGCGGCGATGACGCTCGACGATCTCGCTTCTCATGAGCTCGACTGGTGCGGCACGATTGAAACCTCTCTCGGCGGCTCCTCGCTGCATGAAATTCCGCCGAACGGGCAGGGCATCGCGGCCTGCATGGCGCTGGGCATTCTGAAACATCTCGACATCCAGAATACGGCGGTGGATTCGGCCGACGCCTACCACCTGCAGATCGAGGCGATGAAACTCGCCTTCGCGGACATCGACGCTTATGTGGCCGAGCGGCGCTACATGACGAAGGTGACGCCGGAGCAATTGCTCGACGAGTCATATCTGGCGTCGCGCGCCAAGATGATCGACCGCAAGCGTGCGCAGAATTTCGGCCCGGGCAAACCGTCGGGCAGCGGCACCGTGTGCCTCGCGACAGCCGACGAGAGCGGCATGATGGTGTCCTACATCCAGTCGAATTTCTCAGGCTTCGGGTCGGGCGTCGTCGTGCCGGACACCTGCATCTCGTTGCAGAATCGCGCGTACGGGTTCAGCCTCGAACCCGGTCATCCCAACGAGGTCGGTCCCTCGAAGCGGCCGTTCCACACGATCATTCCGGGCTTTGTGATGAAGGGCGCCGATCCGCAGATGGCGTTTTGCCTGATGGGCGGCCAGATGCAGGCGCAGGGCCATGTGCAGATGTTCCTGCGCACGCAGGTATGGGATCAGGAGCCTCAGACCGCCGTCGATGGGCCGCGCTGGCGTGTGCTCGATCCGACGACTGTGTCGATCGAGGACACCGCGCCGGACGCGCTAAGGAGCGAACTCACCGCGCGCGGCCACAATCTCCTTTCGCTGGAGGCGGAAGGCGAATCGAGCTTCGGCGGCGCGCAACTCGTGCATCGAATCGGCGGAGGCTACGTGGCGGGTTCCGACTGGCGCAAGGACGGTCAGGCGGCAGGTTTCTGACGCCTACGGCCGCTGCGGATCCACGAACGCCTCGTCGAGCGTCAACGCGCGCGGCGTGAGTTGTTGTGCAAGAGAGGTCCGCATCAGCGCTTCGATCGTCGGCATGTTTTCAGCCATGCCATACGGCATCGGATCGCCCACGACAGCGGCGAGATCGCGATACTTGCGGTCGACGGCTGTATTAGCCTCGCCGCTGCGCAGATCGACGAGCCAGTCATTCTTGGCCTGTGAGAATGCATCAAACAAAGCGCGCGGCAGATCGGGATTGTCGGCGATCGCCTGCTCCTTCACGACGATCGTGCCATGCATCGGATAGATGCCGGTGCGGCGGAACCATGCGGCTTCCAGGCTTGCCACATAGGGAAACAGTTCCGGATAGGTCTGCGCCTCCGCCTGTTTCCAGCCGCCGGTTGGCGAGCCCGAACGGCCAATGCCGGCGTTGCCGTCGAACGCGGCGACAAGGTCGCCGGACGCCATCATGTCGATCAGCGACTGGCCCTGCGCGTGAATGACGTTGGACGGCAGGCGCATCTGCGTCACGTGTTCCTCGTCGTCCACCACCCATGTGATTTTCGAGCAGTCGACGCCGTAGTCTTCCATCAGAATAGCGCGCGTCCATACACCCGTCGTCACCGACCATGCGCGCACGCCGACGCGCTTGCCTTCGAGATCGCGCGGGTGGCGAATATTCGCATCGGGCCGCACCAGAAAGCCGCCGTGATGAAAGCGCCGCATCACGAAGATCGGCAGCGCCACGAACGGCGCACCATAGGCGCGGGCGATCAGATAGGTCGTGGGCGCGAGTTCGCAGACGTCGAATTCCAGATCGCGCACCATGCGGCGGAATGCGCCGATCTGCGGCACGACCGTGACGAAATCCGCATCGACGCCCGCGATGGGGATACGGCCATCCTTCAGCGCCATCGTGTGCGGATAATCGGCGATTGCGATCTTGAGTTTCTGGGCCATCACAAATCCTTATCGTCAGCGCTGAGCAGCTCAAAATGCCTCGATTTCGGCGCGCGTCGGCGGATCGGCGCCTCGCCGCGCGCAATTCAGAGCAGCGGCAGTGGTGGCGAAGGCGAGACAGTCCTGCAACTCGTATGCAGTGAGGTTGGCGATCGCCCCCGGCCCCAGGGCGTTCAGGCGCATCAGCTCGGCCAGCAGCGCCGCCGTGAAAGCATCGCCGGCCCCCACCGTGTCGACAACCGCCACGGATGGCGCGGAGACGTCGATGCTACCGAAACCGCCGAGCGCCAGCGCCCCATTTTCGCCGCGCGTCAGCACCGCGAGGCGTGGCCCGAGCTTCGACCACGCCGCGATGGACTCCTTGGGCGAACGCGCCGGATAGAGCCAGCGCAGATCCTCCTCGCTCGCCTTCACGATCGTCGACAGCGCGACGCGCGCTTCGGCAAGCCTCACGACTTCGTCGCGTGGCGGCAGCACGGGCGGGCGTATGTTCGGATCGAACGAGATCGACGCCACAGCCGCCGCACCGCGCATCGCGGCGAGCACGCCGTCGCCGGTCGGCGGCATCATGGCGTGGAATGAGGCCGCATGGAGATGTACCGCTCCGCGCGGCCATCGCGATGGCAGCCCGGCAGGACCATCGTGCGACGTGCCGGTGAGATAGAGCGCGTAGCTGGGTCCGGTCGCCTCCGTGCCGGGCGCAACGAGCGCCAGCGCCGAGGGCTCGGGCGTGCGGGCGACCAGCGATGCGTCCACATTCGCCGCCGCCAGCGCCTGCATGAATCGTTCGCCGGCGGCGTCGGTCGACAGGCGTCCGCAATAGCTTGCAGCCGCGCCCAGCCGGCCCAGCCCGATGGCGGTGTTGAAAGACGAACCGCCCAGCGCGGATTCGTACACGCCCGGTCTGTCCGTCGGGATCAGGTCGAAGATCGCTTCACCGGCGACAACAATATGCGGCTCACCGCGGAACACAGCGCTACCGCACGCCTGCGAGCAGCGCGACTGGCCGCGCGGGCGGCAGCGGCAGGGGATCGTTGCTTCCGCCGCTGACGACGAGCGTGCAATGTTCGGTGATCGGCCCAACCGCAATGCAGTCGGCGATCAGCACATCGAATTCCTGTTGCAGGCGCGAGGCGCGAAAGCGGCGCTTGTGATCGTCGATCGTTTCCCACTGCACGAAATGCCGGTAACGCGACGGCTGCTCGGCGGAACGGTGCAGTTCCATGCCCAGGTAGCCGTTGGCGCGTACGAACACGCGGCGCGACAGTTCGATCCCGGCTTCGAACATCAGCTCCATGCCGGGCACGACGTCATATTGGGAAATCGCAAGGATCATGGCTGTTCCATCCTGCCGCCGCACAAGCCTATAGGGCGGTCGCGCCCCGCCGCCAAGCAAGCCCGGCCTGCGGCGCGGCGGACCCTGTTGCGGCGATCCGAATTGTTCTAACCTGACGGTCAGAAAACGTCTGCGCCGCCGCGCGGCGACCCATTGGAGGAACGATGCTCACCGCTGCTGAAAACGAGACCCTCACCCGCATCGGCCCCGGCACCCGCATGGGCAACCTGTTCCGCCGCTACTGGCATCCGGTCGCCGGCGCGTCCGAAATGGAAAACCGCTGGACCATGAAGGTGCGAATTCTCGGCGAGGATCTGGTGCTGTTCAAGGATCGCAGCGGCAAGTTCGGGTTGATCGGCGAATCCTG
>CANJEY010000359.1 GCA_947472615.1 Beijerinckiaceae bacterium | reverse complement strand
AGGCATTCGTCACATCGCTCGGCTGGACGTCGCTCGGCGTCATCCCGTCGCCCATCGCGGGCGGCGACGGCAATCGTGAATTCCTTATCGGCGCGCAGCGGAGCCAGCCAACGTGAACACATCATCGCTGCATACGCGCCTGCGCATCTCCCGCCTCGGCCAGCGCGGCGAGGGAATCGCACAGGGCGAGGACGGCCTCGTCTTCACCCCCTATGCGCTGCCGGGCGAACTCATCGTCGCCGACGTGGACGGCGAACGCGGCGTGCTGGCCGAAATCCTCGAACCGAGTCCCGATCGCATTGCTGCGTTCTGTCCGCATTTTTCGATCTGCGGCGGCTGTGCTGTCCAGACGCTGGCGCACCCCGCCTATGCGATCTGGAAGCACAGCCTCGTGACAGCGGCGCTCGAACATGCGCGTGTCGACGCCAAGGTGGACGATCTCATCGACGCCCACGGGGCCGGCCGCCGCCGCGCCACGTTTCATGCGCGCTTCGACCGCAATGCGACGGTGCGGGTGGAAACCACGGTCGGCTTCATGCGGGGGCGGGCGCACGAAATCATCGCCATCGACGCCTGCCCGATCCTGTCGCCCGATATGGCCGGGGCCCTGCCGGCCGCGCGCCGCATCGCGGACGCGCTGGCCGATCACGGCAAGCCGCTCGACATCATCGCAACCGCCACGACCGAGGGGCTCGACATAGATCTCCACGGCGCGGGCAAGATCGACGCGGTGCTGCGCCAGTCGCTGATCCGCATCGCGGGCGATCTCGATCTGGCGCGCCTGTCGAACCATGGCGACATTCTGATCGAACGCCGCGCGCCGACGCTTGAGATGGGCATCGCGCGCGTCGCGCCGCCGCCAGGTTCGTTCCTGCAGGCGACGGTGGCGGGCGAAGAAGCGTTGGCGCGCCTCGTGTCTGAGGCGATCGGCAAAGCCAAGCGCGTCGCGGATCTCTTCGCCGGAATCGGCACGTTCGCGCTGCGTCTCGCCACCAACCGCGACGTGTTCGCGGCCGAAAGCGACGCGGCGGCGCTGGCAGCGCTCGCGCGCGCCTCGCACCGGCCCGGCGTGCGCGCCGTGAAAACAGAGGTACGTGACCTGTTCCGCCGACCACTACTCGGCGGCGAGCTCGACGCCTTCGATGCGGTCGTGTTCGATCCGCCACGGGCTGGAGCTGAAGGGCAGGCCCGCGCTTTGGCGCAGTCGAAAGTTCCAACGGTCGTAGCCGTGTCGTGTTCGGCCCAAACCTTCGCGCGCGACGCCGCGCTATTGGTCGCGGGCGGCTACAAGGTCGATCGCATCACCCCGATCGATCAGTTCCGGCATTCGCCGCATGTCGAAATCGTCGGCGTTTTCCGCAAGCCCGCTCCGAAGAAGCGTGGCCGCCTGCTCGGCTGATGCGACCAGATGTAGCTGGCGCGCAGCCCGGCATGGCACGCGCGTTGCAGAATTCTCATGGCTGTTGGGACGAGTCTCGAGGCCGCCATGATCATCTACACGCCGCCGCATCCGCCTAAATCCATCCCCGTCGTCGATCTCGCGCCGAGTTTCGCCGACGCCTCCGGTCAGGCGCGCGTCGCGCAGGACATCCATCGCGCCTGCCGTGAAACCGGCTTCTTCTACGTCCGCCACCATGACGTGCCGCAGCCGTTGATCGACGCACAATTCGCCGCCGCGAAAGCCTTCTTCGATCTGCCGCTTGAGCAGAAGATGGCGATCCACATGAAGAATTCGCCCACCACCGCCGGCTACGAGCCGATCGGCGGGCAGGCGCTCGACAGTCAGGACGCCAATGCCGAGGCCGCGCCGCCCGACCTGAAGGAAAGCTTCTACTGCGGCCTCGAACTGCCCGAGGGCCATCCCTATGCGGGCAAGCAGATGCGCTCGTTCGGCTACAACCAGTGGCCCGCCGCGCTGCCCGATTTCCGCGCCCAGATGATCGCCTATCACGCCGCCATGCGCGGCCTCGGCGACCGCCTGATGAGCCTGCTGGCGCTGTCGCTCGATTTACCGGCGGACTGGTTCACGGGCTATTTCGATCTGCCGGTCGGCACGCTGCGCATGATCAAATATCCGCCGCAGACGCGCGACGATGTTTTCAACCAGATCGGCGCGGGCGCACACACGGACTGGGGCGGAATCACGCTTCTGGCCCAAGACGATTCGGGCGGTCTCGAAGTGCGCAACATCGCTGGCGAATGGCTGGAAGCGACGCCGATTCCCGGCACGTATGTGGTCAATCTCGGCGACCTGATGGCCCGCTGGACCAATGGACTTTACAATTCCAACATGCACCGCGTGAAGAATAACCGCAGCGGACACGACCGCTATTCGCTGCCGTTCTTCTATGGTCCGCGCCCCGACGCGTTCATCGCCCCGATCCCAACCTGCGTCGACGACCAGCATCCGCGCCTGTTCGAGGACTGCACCGCCTCGCAGCACATGAGCGAAATGTTCCGCCGGTCCTACGGCTACGAATATCGCGAAAGCGCCGGCGCATGAGCGCCCGCCTCGCCTATGCGAACATTCTGGCGCGCGACATCGAAATCCTGTCGGGTTTCTATGCACGACTGCTGGGGTTTCCCGAGATCGAAACGCACCGTTCGCCGATTTATCGCTGCCTCGACGCGAACGGACTCGAACTCGGCTTCAATGCGCCGAAGGCCTACGACCTGTTGTGCATCCCGGATCGCAAACCCGGCGACGCGCCTGCGCCCGTCACGGCCTATTTCACCTTCGAGGTTGACGCGGACGACGTGGTCGACGCGGCCGCGGCGCTTGCGCCCGCGCTCGGCGGCAAGGTGCTGAAGCCGCCCTACGCGACCTATTACAACGCGTGGCAATGCGTGCTGGAAGACCCGGAAGGCAACGTGTTTCGCATCAATCATCGTCGCGGCGCGCGGACGCTGTTCGAGGATCTGCCGGAGGCGGCGCGTGCGCCCATCGAAAGTTGAAGATGGCCGCGCGTGGATTCGAGGCAGCCTGCCTGCAAATTGATCAAATGCGTGGCAACGCGCCTTTTTCAGCTGCGATTGGAAGCTTCGCGAGTGGCACACCGCTTGCAAATTGATCAGCAGTTTTCGGCGTCGGCAGGTTTCGACCCGGTTTTCTCTGGAGGTTCCATGCGCAACGCGTTCATTCGTTCACTGCTCGCCGCCGCCTCGCTGGCGGTCCTGTCCACCGCGCCGGCGCTTGCCGCCGACAAGCTCGTCTTCATGACCGACTGGCTGCCGGGCGGCGACAAGGCCATTCCGTTTTACGGCATGAAGAAAGGCATCTTCGCCGCCGAAGGCCTTGAGGTCACGGTGCAGAGTGCGCGCGGTTCGTCCGAGGCGTTGACCAAGATCGGCACCGGCACGGCGGACGTCGGTTCCGGCGGCCTCGCGGCGCTGCTGCAGGCGCGCGCCGAAACCAGCATTCCGGTGAAAGCGATCGCGGGCGTGTTCACCGTGCAGCCCGACGCGCTATTCACGATAGAAGGTTCGCCGATCAAGACGCTGAAGGACGTCGAGGGCCGCAAGGTCGCGACCGCAACCTTCACGTCGTCGAACGTGATCTGGCCGGTGATGCTGAAGACCAACAACGTCGACGCAGCCAAGGTGAATCTCGTCAAGGTCGATCCGGCGGCGCTCGTCGGTCTGCTGGCGACCGGACAGGCGGACGCGACGATCAACTGGACCACCGCATCGCCGCCCTTCATCAAGGCGCTCGCCGAATCCGGCAAGAAGCTCAAGATGATGCCGTGGAGCGAGTACGGCTTCGACGGCTACGGCTATTCGCTGTTCGCCAGCGAGAAGCTGATTGCCGAAAAGCCCGACGTGCTGAAGCGCTTCACCAAGGCCTATCTCAAGACGATCGAACTCGCCCTCAAGGACAAGAACGATGTCGCCAAGACCATGAAGGAAATCTTCCCCGAGATGGACGTGGCGCTGGTGGTGCAGCAGTTCGAGACAATCATTCCGCTCATCGACAACGAGATCAGCAAGACGGAAGGCATCGGGGCGCTCGACAAGACGCGGCTCGCCAAGACTTGGGAATGGACCGCGAAGTCGCAGGACATGCCGCTCAACAAGATCGATCCGGAAAAGGCGATCGATCGTTCATTCCTGCCGAAGTAATCCGACCGACAACGTCATCGCGAGAAGCAGGGCGACCCAATCCGCAGCGACGATCGCGTTGATGGATTGCTTCGCTTCGCTCGCGAAGACGGATCATGCCGCGCAATCGGGTGCGATGCCTTCGCCTCCCGCGACTTCCTCGCCTCGAAGGACAGCATATGGACCCGGTCATCCGGTTCAAGGACGTCGATCAGGTTTTCGGCCGTGACGATGGCACCACCGTCACGGCGCTGCAGAACCTCAATTTCGACGTCGGCAGGAACGAGTTCGTGGCGATCCTAGGCCCGTCCGGTTGCGGCAAATCCACCCTCCTGCGTCTGGTCGCCGGGTTGGCGTTTCCGACCAGCGGTCAGGTCGACATTCACGGGTTGAAGGTCACCGAACCGCGCGACGAGATCGGCATCGTGTTCCAGCGGCCGACGCTGTTGCCGTGGTTCGACGTGCTCGGCAACGTCACCTTTCCATTCCGGCACAAATACGGCCGCGTCACCGAGGTGGAGAAGAACCGGGCGCGCGAGTTGCTGAAGCTCGTCGGGCTCGACCAGTTCGTCAACGCCCGCATCGAACAATTGTCCGGCGGCATGCAGCAGCGCGTCGCCATCGCGCGCGCGCTCCTGCTCGATCCCGACATCATGCTGATGGACGAACCGTTCTCGGCGCTCGATGCGCTTACGCGTGACGAAATGAGCTTCGAGCTTCTGCGCATCTGGTCGGAACGACCAAAGACGGTT
>CANJEY010000358.1 GCA_947472615.1 Beijerinckiaceae bacterium | reverse complement strand
GCATCGACAGGCGCACCTTGCCGCGATCGTCGAAGCCGAGCAGCTTCACCTTCACCTTGTCGCCTTCCTTGACGACGTCGGTGGTCTTGGCGACGCGCTGCGAAGACAGCTGCGAGATGTGGACGAGACCGTCCTTCGAGCCGAAGAAGTTGACGAATGCGCCGAAGTCCATGGTCTTCACCACGGTGCCTTCGTAGATCTGGCCGATCTCCGGGTCGGAGGCGATCGACTTGATCCAGTTGATCGCCGCCTTGATGGAATTGCCATCGCTGGACGCGATCTTCACGGTGCCGTCGTCGTCGATGTTGATCTTCGCGCCGGTCTTCTCGACGATCTCGCGGATCACCTTGCCGCCCGTGCCGATCACTTCGCGGATCTTGTCGGTCGGGATCTTCATCGTCTCGATGCGGGGCGCGAATTCGCCCAGCTCGGCGCGGGCGCCGGTCAGGGCCTTCGACATCTCGCCGAGGATGTGCAGACGGCCGCCCTTGGCCTGATCCAGCGCGACGCGCATGATTTCTTCGGTGATGCCGGCGATCTTGATGTCCATCTGCAGCGATGTGACGCCATTCTCGGTGCCGGCCACCTTGAAGTCCATGTCGCCGAGGTGATCCTCGTCGCCCAGAATGTCGGACAGAACCGCGAAGCGCTCACCCTCGAGGATGAGGCCCATCGCGATGCCGGCCGTCGGGCGCTTCAGAGGCACGCCAGCGTCCATCAGCGACAGCGAAGCGCCGCAGACGGTCGCCATTGAGGACGAACCGTTCGACTCGGTGACTTCCGACACGACGCGGATCGTGTAGGGAAATTCAGCCTGCGTCGGCAGCATCGGGCGAATGGCGCGCCAGGCGAGCTTGCCGTGGCCGATTTCGCGGCGGCCGGGCGAACCCATGCGGCCGGTCTCGCCGACGCTGTAGGGAGGGAAGTTGTAGTGAAGCAGGAAGCGCTCCTTGTAGGTGCCTTCCAGCGAATCGACATACTGCTCGTCCTCGCCGGTGCCGAGCGTGGCGACGACCAGCGCCTGCGTCTCGCCGCGGGTGAACAGCGCCGAGCCGTGGGTGCGGGGCAGAACGCCGGCCTGCGACAGGATCGGGCGCACGGTCTTCACGTCACGGCCGTCGATGCGGATGCCGGTGTCGAGAATGTTCCAGCGCACGACCTTCGCCTGCAGGTCGTGGAAGACCTCGCCGACGAGCTGCTTGTCGAACTTCGGCGTCTCGCCCAGTAGGGCGGCGTTGACCTTCGCCTTGACGGCGTCGACCGCCGCGTAGCGCACCTGCTTGACGGTGTTCTTGTAGGCTTCGCGCAGTTCGGCTTCGGCGATATCCGAAACCGCCTTCTCGACTTCCGACTTGTCGATCGTCTTGAGCTCACGCGGCTCCTTGGCGGCCTTCTCGGCGAGGCGGATGATCGCGTCGATCACCGGCTGGAAGCCGCGATGGCCGAGCATGACGGCCTCGAGCATGGTGGCTTCAGAGAGTTCCTTGGCTTCTGATTCGACCATCAGCACGGCGTCGGCGGTGCCGGCGACGACCAGATCGAGATCGGTGGTCTTCATCTCGTCGATGGTCGGATTCAGCTTCAGGGCGCCGTTGATCATGCCGACGCGCGCGCCGCCGATCGGGCCCATGAACGGAACGCCCGAAAGGGTCAGCGCGGCCGAGGCGGCCACCATCGCCAGAACGTCAGGATCGTTCTCCATGTCATGGCTGAGAACCGTGATGACGACTTGCGTCTCGTTGCGGTAGCCGTCGGGGAACAGCGGACGGATCGGGCGATCGATGAGGCGGGAGACGAGCGTCTCCTTCTCGGACGGGCGACCTTCGCGCTTGAAATAGCCGCCCGGAATGCGGCCGGCGGCGAACGCCTTTTCCTGGTAGTTCACCGTCAGGGGGAAGAAGTCGATGCCCGGCTTCGGGCTCTTGGCGGACACGACGGTCGCCAGAAGTGTGGTCTCGCCGTAGGTGGCGAATACGGCGCCGTCGGCCTGACGGGCGATGCGGCCGGTTTCGAGGGTGAGCTTACGGCCCGCCCATTCGAGGCTTTCACGATGGATTTCGAACATGTTTCTTCATCTTTCATGGGTTCGGACAACGCGAACGACCATGGACAAGACGGCGAGGCGCTGCTCCCGGGAACTCAGTCCCGCGATGTGAACAGCGGCCGGCGATCCTGCCATGGCGCGATAGCGTCTCCGTTCTGAACCGGCAGCCCCATGCCGCCGGTTTTGTCGGACGCACCTGCGTCCTGCACGCAACGAAACGCAACAGCGGCGCGGGAATGCGCCGGTTGACTCAGCGGCGAATGCCGAGGCGTTCGATCAGCGACTTGTAGCGCGCCTCGTCCTTGCCCTTCACGTAGTCGAGCAATTGACGGCGCAGGGAGACGAGCTTGAGCAGGCCACGGCGCGAATGATTGTCCTTCACGTGGGTCTTGAAGTGACCGGTGAGGTTGGCGATGCGTTCCGTGAGGATCGCGACTTGCACTTCGGGCGAACCCGTGTCGCCGGATTTCGTCGCATATTCCTTGATGAGCGCCTGCTTGCGCTCGACTGTGATCGACATCGGATGATCCTTTCACTGGAGAGAAAGCCACGCGGCCATTGCCGGTCGGCCTGACTGGATCCGCCTGTCGGCCGCGCCGGGATGTCGTCCAGCAGGGTCGTGCAAACGCGGATAGCGCGGGGTTCGTCCCCGCGCTGCAGGGCTTATACACGATTCCGTCCGGAAGGCCAGCGGGGCGACGCTTTCAGATCGGCAGGTTGAACACCCTGTGCGGCACCAGTTCGCCGGCGGTCACAGGGCCGAACGCCACCGGGACGCCACCGCAGGCCGCATAGGCGACGCCTTCGGCGGGCGCGTCGCGGCCGCGCAGCAGCAGCGACTGGCCGCGCCGCAGGCGGGCGGCTGCGTTGCGGTCCACCACCACGCAGGGCAATTCGGTCAGGCCGGCCTCGACCGACAGCAGGGCATGCGCTGCGGTCTCGGCGGTTTCGCCCAGATCCTCGAACGTGCTGGACGCGGCTTCCAGAAACGGCCCGACGCGCGTGCGGCGCAATTGCGTCACGTGACCGAAGCAGCCGATCAACCGGCCGAGGTCGCGCGCGATGGCGCGCACATAGGTGCCCTTGCCGCAACGCGCTTCCAGAATCGCGGCGTTCTGTTCGTACTGAACGAGTTCCAGAGCGTGGATGTTGACCGGACGGGCGGCGATCTCGACGACTTCGCCGTCGCGCGCCAGATCGTAGGCGCGTTCGCCGCCGATCTTGATCGCCGAATAGGCCGGCGGCGTCTGCATGATTTCGCCGACGAACTGCGGCAGCAGCGCCAGAATGGCTTCGGGCGTCGGCCGCGCTTCGGAGGTGCGGGTGACCTTGCCGTCGGAATCGTCCGTGTCGGTTTCCGCGCCCCACGACACGGTGAACCGGTAAGCCTTCTCGCCGTCCTGCACGAACGGCACAGTCTTGGTCGCCTCGCCGAACGCGATCGGCAGGATGCCGGACGCCAGCGGATCGAGCGTGCCGGCGTGTCCGGCCTTCTTGGCGTTGAACAGATGCTTGAGCCGCGAAACAGCGTGCGTGGACGTCATGCCGACAGGTTTGTCGAGGACGAGCCAGCCGTTGACGTCGACTCGTTTGGAGCGCGGGGCGTTCATATGAAAATCAATCTCTTTCGTCTTCGGCCTTCTGGCCGAGATCGCGCTGGACCTCGGGACGGCGCAACAGCGCGTCGATCTTGGCGGAGTTTTCGAAACTTTCGTCGATCTTGAAACGTACGTCGGGCGCAAACTTCAGGTTGACGCGGTGGGCGATCTCGCCGCGCAGAAATTTCCTGTGCTTCTCAAGCGCCTCGATCACTGGCTTCAGATCGCCGCCGCCCAGCGGCATCACGAAGATCGTCGCAAGCTTCAGGTCGGGGCTCATCCGCACCGTCGGAATCGTCACGACCTGCTTTTCCAGCACCGGATCGTTGATGTCGCCGCGCGACAGCATATCGGCCATCGCGTGACGGATGAGTTCGGCGACGCGCAGCATCCGCTGCGATGGCTCGCCGCCCTTGTGATGCAACCGTGACATGAGTTTCTCCGGCGGGCGCGGACATGGTCCGCACGCCGACTTGCTTGGATGATCGCTTCAGGAAGCCATCGGGAGACGCGCCGCCTTACAGCGAGCGCTTGATCTCCTCGACGCGATAACATTCGATGACGTCGCCCTGGCGCATGTCCTGATAATTCTCGAACGCCATGCCGCACTCCTGACCGACCTGCACCTCTTTGACTTCGTCCTTGAAGCGCTTGAGGGTCGAGAGCTTGCCTTCGTGGATGACCACGTTGTCGCGGATGAGGCGCACGTTCGCGCCGCGCTCGACGCGGCCGTCCGTGATGCGGCAACCCGCAACCTTGCCGACCTTCGTGATGTTGAACACCTCGAGGATCTGCGCGTTGCCGAGCATCTGCTCGCGCATCGTCGGCGACAGAAGTCCCGACATGGCCGCTTTCACATCGTCAACGAGATTGTAGATGATGTTGTAGTAGCGGATTTCAGTGCCGGAACGCTCTGCCGAATCCCGCGCTTCTTTGTTGGCGCGGACGTTGAAGCCGATCACCACAGCGCCCGAAGCCTCGGCCAGCGTGATGTCGGATTCGGAGATGCCGCCCACCGCCGCGTGAATGACGCGCGCCGTGACTTCGTCAGTGCCGAGCTTGTCCAGCGTGGCGAGAATCGCCTCGACGGAACCCTGCACGTCGCCCTTGATGACGAGCGGTATTTCCTTGCGGCCCGCCGTCTTCAACTGCGTCATCTTGTCGGCGAGCGAGCCGCGCGCCGAACCGCCGCGCACGGCGGCCTTCTCGCGCTTTTG
>CANJEY010000357.1 GCA_947472615.1 Beijerinckiaceae bacterium | reverse complement strand
CTTCGAGACGGCGCTACGCGTCTCCTTAGCATGAGGGACTATTGCAGATTGGGCTTGCAAAATGACCTTGCAAAAAGGCCTCATCCTGAGGAGCGCTGTCTAGCAGCGCGTCTCGAAGGACGGGGCCGCCTCGGCAGAAGGTTTGCTTCGTCGCTGCGCTCCTCGCAATGACGACGCGCCTCAATGCTCGCGCAACAGTTTGCCATAGCCATCGATGCGATCCTCGACGCCCGCGAGCCGCAAGCCTTCCCAGATGATCGCCGTGATCGACGGCAGGACGTTGACGCCGAGTTCGCGTTCGAGCGGCTCGGCCGCGTCCACCACGTTCCAGTGCGGACATGAATAGAAGATCGTGTCGATCTCCGGATGTTTCTGCTTCAACGCGAGACCGAGATCATAGGCCGTGCGTTTTGGAATGAGGTGATAATCCTCGACCGTCGCACCGGCCCATGCTTCGCCGCATGGATTGAGCCCGGCCTCCTTCAGATGCTTGTCGTGCTGGCCGACGCGATGCGAACCATAGGGATTGACGACGCCGACGTTCTTCGCGCCGAGCGCCCGGAAGGCGTTGAGTTGCGCGGTGGCGTTGGAGGTGACGGGCGCGCCGAATTCCGTCTGAAGTTCGGCCAGCCTCTGCCGCAGGCTCTCCCAGCCATGCGACAAATTGGTGGGTGCGCCGCCGAGAAAGATCACATCGCATTTAGCGCGCGCAAAGGCGCGGGCGTGTGACAGCGTCTCCTGATGGATGCGCTTCATCTCGTCGGGCGTTGACTGCGTCAGTTGCGACATCATCAGGCAGAGACGCACGCCCTTGGGGACGATCTCGTAGAACACCTGCGGAAACGTCTCGGTCACATAGGCGACCGACGTGAAGCCGATGCGCGCCCGCACCCGATCGTCGAATCCGTCCGTCATCGTTTCAGCCCGAAGATTTTCGCCGCCATGGCGGGCGTTGCGACCTCGCGATTCATCTCGTCGGCGATGCGGCGCGACCGCTCGACGAACTGCGCCGAATCCCGCCAGAACACACCCTCATTGTAATAGGGATAATCACCGAGCCCGGCGCGCACATGGCCGCCGCGCGCGATGGCGAGCGATTGCATGATCGTCTGCTCCGGCCCGGCGACCGTGATGCTCCAGATCGAGTCAGGCGGCAACAATGGCACGCGATGCAGCAATTCTTCCACAGTCGGCGGCGACCATTCGCCGCCGTCCCAGCCAAAGAAAAGCGTCAGCGCGAGGGGACGCGGAACCTGCTCCTGCTCAAGCAGATATTGCAGGTTACGCGCATTGCCGGAATGGAAGACCTCGAAATCCGGAATGACGCCTGCTTTCAGATGGCCTTGCAGCAGCCGCCATCCATCGGCGCGCGTGCGCAGGCTCGCATGTTCCTTGCCGCGCGACACGATGCCATGATGGCCAAGCAGGAACGATGCGAAATCGGGCCGCACTGTTTCGATCATCTCGATGCGCGCATCGACTTCCATCGCGGCCGTGCCAGCGTGAATGAGAATGTCGCACGCGTCGCGAATGCGAGACACCATCTCAATCCAGCGTTTCAGATCTGTCTGTGGCCGGCCCGTCACGGGCGAATGCGTGCTGGGTGCGCGGATCTGCGCGATTGTCGCGCCCGCCTTCGCGGCCATCACGACCGACTTCACCACGTCGTCCACGGTGTCGATCGTCGCATTCGGCCGCGGCGGAAAAGCCTGCCCGCAGGCGGCGGTGATCATCAATGGGTGCATCGGCGCTTCCTCAGGTTTATGCCGCGAGACTAGGCGGGCGCGCCGGATTTGCAAGCTCCCGGCGGCTCTTGTTTCCGCGCGCGGATCGGAACACACTGGGCCTCGCTGGTCCCTCGACGGATCGGCGAGACAACACAGGGAGGAACGGATGGCGAAAGTTCGTCTGGCCATGGGCCGCGCGCTTGCCGGTTCTGCAATGCTGGTCTGCAACTTGCTGGCGTCCGCGCATGCGCAATCGACGGCGGAGATCGCCGCATACAAGGGCGCCGACCGCACATCGAGGCTCGAATCCGGTGCGCGCAACGAGGGCGCGCTGGCGCTGTATGCGGTCGGCACGCAGTCCGATCCGGTCTATCAGGCGTTCGGCAAGAAATATCCGTTTCTGAAAGTCGACATCGTACGCGCCGATTCGCCGACGATGACGCGACGGTTGATGGAAGAATATGCGGCGCAGACTTATCTGGCCGATGCGATCGAACTGAACACCGGCGCGATGGCTGCGCTGAAAGAGGCCGGCATTCTGCAGGCGTTCGACTCGCCCGAACTCGCTGCCTACCGCAAGGAGGCGGTCGAGCCGGGACGCCACTGGGCGCTCGAATACGAGAGCTATCTCAGCCTCGGCTACAACACGAAACTGGTCAGCGACGATCAGGCGCCCCGCACGCTCGACGATCTGCTCGATCCGAAATGGCGGGGCAAGATGGCGATCGCCGGCACGTCGACGCTCGCGAATTGGGTCGGCGCTCTGCTGCGCGACAAGGACGAAGCCTTCGTGCGCAAGCTCGGCGCACAACAGATCAAGGTATTCGAAATCTCCGCCCGCGCGGTCGCCAATATGGTGGTCTCCGGCGAGGTTCCATTGTCGCCGACGATTTTCGATTCGCACATGGCCAACAGCCGCGATCAGGGCGCGACGGTTGCGTGGCGCGCGCTCGGCGGCGTCTATCCGTCGACCAACGCGGTGGCTCTTGCGTCCCGCGCGAAACATCCGCACGCCGCCCTGCTGTATGTCGATTTTGCTCTGTCGAAAGAGGGGCAGGAAATCAACCAGAAGCTCGGCAATGCATCGGGCCGCACCGACATCGTCAACACCTCGCGGCCAGCGCACGTCTACTATCTGGCGGATGAGCCGAATTACGTCGCGAACTATGAAAAATGGCTGGCGCTTGGCCGGCAGGCGTTTGGCAAATGACGCGCATCCGCAATGACATTCAGGAGGAACGCTTGAAGACCATGATCATCAGGAGTCTCGCTTGCGCAGCCGCAGCGCTGACCGTCGCGGCGCTTCCGGCCCGGGCTGATTCCGTCAGCGATTTCTATCAGGGCAAGACCGTGCATCTGCTGATCGGCGCGCCGGCAGGCGGCGGCTACGACGCGGCGGGCCGCGCCGTCGCGCGCTACATGGGTCGGCACATCCCCGGCAATCCGAATGTCGTCGCCGAAAACATGGCGGGCGCGGGCGGCCTGATCCTCGCCAATTTTCTCTACAATCGCGCGCCGCGCGACGGCACCGTGATGGGCGAGCCGACGAACAGCGTGCCGCTCGAAACCAAATTGCAGACCATGTCGGCTGGCGCCAACGTCGCGTTCGACACCGGCAAGATGAGCTGGGTGGGCACGCCAGCGCAACAGCCGCAGGTCTCGGTGATCTGGCACGACCGGCCGGTGCATACGCTCGACGACATGCGCAAGCGCAAGGTGATCTTCGGCGCGACGGCCGCAGGCGTCGACACTGCGATCCTGCCCAATCTGATGAACCAGATCTTCGGCACGAAGAACGAGATCATTCTCGGTTACAACGGCTTTCCCGACCTGATCCTTGGCATGGAGCGCGGCGAGATCGACGCGCAATCGGCGCTGCTCGCCAACGTGACGGCCGGCAATCCGGAATATCTGCGGTCGAAGAAAATCAGATTCCTCGTCCAGTTCGGCAGCTCGCGTCTGGCCGAACTCGCCGACGTGCCGACCGCCATCGAATGGGCCGACAAGGAAGCCGACAAGGAATTGCTGCGATTCTATGCGCTGAAGTACGACATGGCCTATCCGATAGGCCTTCCGCCCGATGTGCCTGCCGAGCGCGTCAAAGCATTGCAGGACGCCTTCATGGCGACGATGAAAGACCCAGAATATCAGGACTACGCCAGAAAGGCCGGCCTCGACGTGAGCCCCGTCAGCGGCCCCGAGATGGCGCAAAAGATTCGCGACATCAACAGCGCGCCGCAGGCGATCGTCGACCGTCTGCGGGCGCTGATCATTCCGCCGAAGTGATCAGTCGTCGCGCAACAGCTTGCCGTAACCCTCGACCTTGGTTTTGACGCCAAGCGCGCGCATGCCCTTCCACAAGGTCGCCTGCATGCTGGAGATCACCAGCGTGCCAAGCTCTTTCTCGAGGCGTTCAATATTGTCGCAGACCGGTTGCGGCGCGCCGGGAAAGTATAGTGCGTCCGCACCCTTCGCAGCCTCGAAACAGCGGCGGCCGAGTTCGTAGCTCTGCTGCAGCGGCGCGCGCGTCAATTGCAGATAGCTGATGTCGAGGCCTTGCAGGCTCAGCACCTCGAAGCCGGACTTTTCGAGGAATTCACGCACCTTGACGTTGACGACCTCTGGAAAGGGCGTCGCCACCGCCAGCTTGCGCGCTCCATACTTGCGCAGCGCCTCTATGGCCGCCGCCTGCGCGGCGAACGCCTGAATGCCGGAAGCGTTGCGGATCAACTCGACGAGCTTCTCGTCGCTGCCGTGGCCGGGCACAGCGACGGTTGGCGACCCGCCCAGAATGATGCAGCCCGGCTTGTAGATGGCGAGCGCCTTCGAGGCTGCTTCGACGCGCGCCACCATGGCAAAGGTTTCCTCGATCGTCACGTCGCGCAATTCGAGACTTGTGCGCACCATGGTGACGCCGCGCGGCGCCATGCGATAGAATTGAGCCGACAGGCTTTCGTCGACGAGGCCGGGCGACAGAAATCCGATGCGCGCCCGATAGCCGAGTCCGTCAGAATAAAGATTGTCGTAATCGCTCGCGGCCTCGTTCATGGGCTCGTCTCCATCCCTGTGTCTGCGCCGTCTGGGCGGCTGCCGCATGCTAGCCGCCCTGCGCGCGCGCCGCAATCGCCAGAGCGGGCTTG
>CANJEY010000356.1 GCA_947472615.1 Beijerinckiaceae bacterium | reverse complement strand
GACCGTGAACTCGGTCTGCTCTTCGACCGGCGCAGCCGCCGCAGCCGGGCCAGCCGCAACCGCGACAGCAGCCGCAGCCGAAACGCCCCACTTCTCTTCCAGCATCTTGGCGAGTTCAGCAGCCTCTAGGACCGTCAGGCTCGACAGGTCTTCAACGATCTTTTCCAGATTAGCCATGAGTTGATTCCTTCAAACGTTGGTTCGATTGATGTCTGTGAACGACCTGCTTCAGGCCGCATCCCGATTGGCGTAAGCCCCGAAAACCCGAGCCAGCTTGGCGGCAGGCGCGGTGGCGAGCTGGGCGATCTTGGTCGCGGGCGCCTGTACCAGGCCCACGATCTTGGCGCGCAGTTCGTCCAGGGACGGCAAGGTCGCGAGGGCCTTGACGCCTTCCGGATTCAGGGCGGTCTTCCCCATGGCGCCGCCGAGGATCACGAACTTGTCGAAATCCTTGGCGAAGGCAGAGGCGACCTTTGGCGCCGCCACCGGATCGTCCGAATAGGCGATCAGGGTCGGCCCCTTCAGAAGGGGCGCGATAGAGGCGACGTCAGTGCCATCAAGTGCGATCTTGGCGAGGCGGTTCTTGGCGACCTGAACGGAAGCGCCAGCGGCGCGCATCTGCTTGCGCAGATTCTGCAGCTGGGCGACGGTCAGGCCGGAGTAGTGCGCCACGACGACGACGGCGGTCTTCTGGAAGACGCCGTTCAACTCCGCGACGAGCTCTTTTTTCTCCGCTCTGTCCAAAGTGCTCTCTCCGGTTGGCGGAACGAATGTCCCGCCGGTTGCACAGCCGCCCCGACAAATGCCCGAGCGGCGTCGAGTGCCTGTCCCCGGAGCGAGTCTCTTCGCTACCGGACAGATGGTTCGAACCAAACGCGAGAGGCGCGCGAACGCCCCAAAAAAATTCGGTCTTCCCCGTCTATGCAGGCCCCACAATGAACCCCGGAAGGTTCGCTGGAATTAAGTCAGGCTGTAAACAGCGCGACGCCGGCAGTCTCGGACAGGACACGGCCGAACGGGACACGGGGCAAGCCCCGGATCCGCCGGCCTATCCACCGCAAACGAAAGGCATTTCACCGAAACACCTCAAGCGTGCGGAAGCTGATTGGGATGGGGCCGCTGAATCATCCCCAAACCCTTACTTAATTGGAATGTTCCGCCCTGCCAAGAGGGAACGTTGAAATTCCCGCAGGACGAGGCGTGGCTGTATGAACCCCGTTTCAGGCTGAAACAAGGCGCAGGGGCGAAACGGCCCGGCTGCGCCGGGCCGCGAACCGGACTTACGTTCCGGTCTGGGGAGCGGTCATCACCGTCGCGGGATCGACCTTGACGCCCGGACCCATCGTGGACGAGATCGCCACACGCTGGATATAGGTGCCCTTCGAACCGGCCGGCTTGGCCTTGGCCACGGCGTCGACGAACGCCTTGATGTTTTCGGCAAGCTTCTCGGACCCGAACGAGGTCTTGCCGACCGAACCCTGGATGATGCCGGCCTTCTCGACGCGGAACTCGACCGCGCCGCCCTTGGAGGCTGCGACCGCCGACTTCACGTCCATGGTGACCGTGCCGACCTTCGGGTTCGGCATCAGGCCGCGCGGGCCGAGCACCTTGCCGAGACGGCCGACGAGCGGCATCATGTCCGGCGTGGCGATGCAGCGATCGAAATCGATCGTGCCGCCCTGAACCGACGTAACGAGGTCTTCGGCGCCGACGACGTCCGCGCCGGCGGCGCGGGCTTCATCGGCCTTGGCCCCGCGAGCGAACACCGCGACGCGCAGAATGCGGCCGGTGCCGTTTGGTAGGTTGACGACGCCGCGGACCATCTGGTCCGCGTGCTTGGGGTCGACGCCCAGGTTCATGGCGATTTCGACGGTTTCGTCGAATTTGGCCTTGGACCGGTCCTTGACCAGTTGAACCGCTTCGTCGAGCTTGTAGAGCTTGACGCGGTCGATGCCCTCACGGGCCTGCTTGATGCGTTTTCCGACGTGTGCCATCGCTTACCCCACAACCTCGAGGCCCATGGAACGGGCGGATCCCTCGATCATCAGCATCGCTGCTTCGACCGAGCTGCAATTCAGGTCGGGCATCTTCTTTTCGGCGATCTCCTGGACCTGAGCCTTGGTGATCTTGCCGACGAAGCCACGTCCCGGCGTCTTGGCGCCCGAAGCCGGCTTCTTGCCGATCTTCAGACCAGCGGCCTTCTTCAGAAAGAAGCTGACCGGCGGCTGCCGCATCTCGAACGTAAATGAGCGGTCCTGATACGCGGTAATGACCACCGGGATCGGGGTGCCCTTGTCGATCTGCGCCGTGCGCGCATTGAACGCCTTGCAGAATTCCATGATGTTGAGGCCGCGCTGACCGAGCGCGGGGCCGATGGGAGGCGAGGGATTCGCCGCGCCCGCCGGCACCTGAAGCTTCACGTAACCCGCGATCTTCTTTGCCATACTAGCTGCTCCTATGTTGCCGACCTCGGGCCGAAGCCTCCAGGCGGCGGTTGCAGTCCGTGGTTCGGCCCGTTCTCCCGGATGGCGTCCGGGCGGGCCTCCCACAGCGATCCGGCGTCGGCGAACCGCAGCCGGCTATCCCGCCAAGGCGGGAATTCCAGTTCTAGACCTTGTCGACCTGGGTGAATTCCAGTTCGACCGGTGTGGCGCGGCCGAAGATCGACACCGCAACCTTGACGCGCGACCGCGCCTCGTCGATTTCCTCGACGACGCCGTTGAAGGACGCAAACGGGCCATCCGCGACCCGCACGGTCTCGCCGATCTCGAACGAGACTGACGGTTTGGGATGATCGACGCCGTCGGCGACCTGCCCCTTGATCCGCTCCGCCTCGATGTCGGGGATCGGCATCGGCTTCTTGTCGGCGCCGAGGAAGCCCGTAACTTTCGTGGTGTTCTTGATGAGATGGTAGACGTCGTCGGTCAGGTCGCAACGCACCAGCACGTAGCCGGGGAAGAACTTGCGCTCCGAATTGACCTTGCGGCCGCGGCGCACTTCGACGACCTGTTCGGTTGGGACCAGAATTTCCTCGAACTTGTCGACGAGGCCGCGCTGCGCCGCGTGTTCGCGGATCGATTCGGCGACCTTCTTCTCGAAGTTCGAGTAGGCATGGACGATGTACCAGCGCATGCTCATGGTCAGTCTCGAACCCTCAATGCCCGAACGACAGGATGAACGCCACGATGAGGCGGATCGCCTGATCGACGGACACGAAAAACACGCTGGCGACGATCACCATCAGGATCACGATCCCGGTCGTGATCATGGTCTCGCGGCGCGTGGGCCACGTGACCTTGGCGCCTTCGGCGCGCACCTGCTGCAGAAATTCGAACGGATTGGCCATCTGTTCCGCCACTCGCCGGAGCCTGCCGCCGGACCATCGGAACGAATCCGACGAACCCATCAGCCGACTCCCGAAAACAATCGCGGCGCGGGACCGGGAGGGTCGCGCGCCACTGACGAGGCGGCTTATAGCGCCCCCGTGATCCATTGAAAAGAGTTTATTTCGGAGGGCCGTCTCAAAGGACTGGCAGGGGCAGCAGGGCTCGAACCTACGACCTGCGGTTTTGGAGACCGCCGCTCTACCAACTGAGCTATACCCCTAGATCCGCGTCGCGGACGCCGCTTCATAACCGCAAAGCCGGACCGGATGCAAGGTTCCGGACAAAATTCCCGGCGTTTTGGTCAACCGGACTTACACCGATCGCCTGAACGCAAAACCCCGGCCGAAGCCGGGGTTCTGTCGAATGCGTCCGACCGCTGATTACGCGATGATGCTGGCGACGACGCCTGCGCCGGAAACGGGCGCGCTAGGCGCGCCCGTCCATTTCAGACTTGGTTGTCGCAACAGCTTGGTTGCATCGATCATTCAATGATTGATGCAACCACGCCTGCGCCGACGGTGCGACCGCCTTCACGGATGGCGAAGCGCAGCTTCTCTTCCATCGCGATCGGCACGATCAGCGTCACTTCCATCGACACGTTGTCGCCCGGCATCACCATCTCGGTGCCTTCCGGCAGCGTCACGATGCCGGTCACGTCCGTCGTGCGGAAGTAGAACTGCGGACGGTAGTTGGTGAAGAACGGCGTGTGACGGCCGCCTTCGTCCTTCGTCAGGATGTAGGCCTCGGCCTTGAACTTCGTGTGCGGCTTCACCGAACCCGGCTTGCACAGAACCTGACCGCGCTCCACGTCCTCGCGCTTCGTGCCGCGCAGAAGCGCGCCGACGTTGTCGCCCGCCTCGCCCTGATCCAGAAGCTTGCGGAACATCTCGACGCCCGTCACGGTCGTCTTCACCGTCGCCTTGATGCCGACGATCTCAATTTCCTCGCCGACCTTCACGATGCCGCGCTCGATGCGGCCCGTCACCACCGTGCCGCGACCCGAGATCGAGAACACGTCTTCAACCGGCATCAGGAACGGCTGGTCCTTCGGACGCTCCGGCTGCGGAATGTACTCGTCCACAGTCGTCATCAACTTCAGGATCGCGTCGTGGCCGATCTCCGGATTGGTGTTGTCCAGAGCGCACTTCGCCGAACCCTTGGTAATCGGAATGTCGTCGCCCGGGAAGTCGTACTTCGAAAGAAGCTCGCGCACTTCCATCTCGACCAGCTCGATCAGCTCGTCGTCATCGACCAGGTCGACCTTGTTCATGAACACCACCAGCGCCGGAACGCCGACCTGGCGAGCGAGCAGGATGTGTTCGCGCGTCTGCGGCATCGGGCCGTCGGCAGCCGAAACCACCAGGATCGCACCGTCCATCTGCGCCGCGCCGGTGATCATGTTCTTCACATAATCGGCGTGGCCGGGGCAGTCGACGTGCGCGTAATGGCGCTTCGACGTCTCGTATTCCACGTGCGCCGTCGAGAT
>CANJEY010000355.1 GCA_947472615.1 Beijerinckiaceae bacterium | reverse complement strand
GGTTTGCATTGGGAAAGATCGACACCACCAACGCCACTCGCCCGACGCGCGGCCGCGTCGGCGGCACGGATGCGGACCGGGCGAAAAAGTTCTCCAACCGCATGCCGCCGGCCGCCAAGCGCAGCGTGTTCATCCGCATGAACATCCTGTTGCAGAACCGCAATCCGCCGGTCAATCCGCAGCGGCAGGAGGTGAGCGACCCGGCCGCCATGTCGGCGGAACTCAAACACATGGTCGCCGACATGGGCGTCGATGCGGTGGGGATCGCGGCCTACGATCCGCGTTTCGCGTTCACGCAGGCCGGCGAGGTGAAGCAGACATTCGTCATTGTGTATGGCGCGGCCATGTCGTTTGGCACGATGGCCGACATCGGGCCGCGCTCCCAGGAAGAAGTGCATCGCGTCTATCACAAGCTCGACGACATCGGCGTGCGGCTGGCGAATCAGATCGCCGCTCACGGCTACAGCGCCACGATGCAGCCGAACGAGGGCGACATTCCGCTCGTCGCCTATGCGTGGCTGGCGGGGCTTGGCGAACTCGGCAAGCACGGTTCGCTGATTTCGCCCAAGCTCGGCGCGTCATTCCGGCTCGGCGCGGTGACAACCGACATGCCGCTCGTGGCGGACGGGGCGCAGGATTTCGGCATCGACGAAATCTGCACGCGCTGCGGCGTGTGCGAACGCTTCTGTCCGGGCGACGCGATCAAGCCCGAGAAGCAGACCGTCAACGGCGTCGAGCGCTGGCATGTCGATACGCCCGCTTGCGAGCCGTGGTTCCACAAGCTTTACGGCTGCAAGATCTGCCTGATGGCCTGTCCGCTCAACAGCCGCTCGATCTTCGGCGACGAGTTCAAGCGCGCCTCGAAAATCCTCGTGCAGACAAAGAACGCCGATGGCATGCTGAAACTGATCGAGGATCGCAACAACATCGACTATTCCGATTTTGCGAAAGACTGACGCCTTGCTGTTCCGCTCTCTCGCGCTCGCTTCCCTCCTGCTGTCATGGGCTGCGCCGGCCGTCGCGGCTGAGGGGTTGAACGGCGCATCCATGTCGCTGGCCTGGGGCATACCGTTCGCCGGCATCCTGCTGTCGATCGCGCTCGGGCCGATCGTGGCGCACGAATGGTGGCATCCGCATTACGGCAAGGCAGCGGCGTTCTGGGCGCTGCTGGCGCTCCTTCCGCTGGCGTTCGCATTCGGCCCGCACGCCACCGCTGAAGCGCTGTTCCATACGCTGGCGCTGGAATATGTGCCGCTCATCCTGATGCTGTTCGCGCTGTTCACGGCGGCGGGCGGCCTCGTGGCGCGCGGCTCACTGCGCGGAACGCCGCTCGTCAACACCGCGCTGCTGGCGTTCGGCGCCGGAATCGCCAGCATCGTCGGCACCACGGGCGCGTCGATGATCCTGATCCGACCGCTGCTGCGCGCCAACGCCGGCCGCAAGCGCAACGCGCATGTCGTGGTGTTCTTCATCTTCCTCGTCTCGAACATCGGCGGCTCGCTGACGCCGCTCGGCGATCCGCCATTGTTCCTCGGCTTCCTGCGCGGCGTCGACTTCTTCTGGACAGCGCGCAACCTGTGGCCCGAAACGCTATTCGCAGTTGTGGTTCTGCTGGCGCTCTTCTTCGCACTCGACACGCGGCTGGAGCGCGACGATGCGCCGTCGTCCGAGCCCGCGGACGCGGAGCCGTTTCGCGTCACCGGGCTCGTCAATCTGGCGCTGATCGCGGTCGCGGTGACGGCGATCGTCCTGAGCGGCGCATGGAAGCCGGGCGTTTCGTTCGAGTTGCTCGGCACGAAACTCGAACTGCAAAATCTGCTGCGCGAGGCGGTGATGATCGCCGTCGGACTCGCGTCGCTGGCGCTGACGGCGCGCGCCGAGCGCGAGCGAAATGGTTTCGAGTGGGAGCCGATCGTCGAAGTGGCGCTGTTGTTCGCCGGCATCTTCACCTGCATCATCCCGGTAATGGCGATGCTGCACGCGGGGGCGCAGGGGCCGTTTGCGTCGCTCGTCGGTCTGGTGTTCCGGGTCGGCGGAGCGCCGAACGATCCGGCCTTCTTCTGGCTCACCGGCATCCTGTCGTCGTTTCTCGACAACGCCCCGACCTATCTGGTGTTCTTCGAACTCGCGGGTGGCGATCCGGCGCGGCTCATGGGGCCGCTCGCCTCGACGCTGACGGCGATTTCGCTCGGCGCGGTGTTCATGGGGGCGAACACCTATGTGGGCAATGCGCCGAATTTCATGGTCTATTCGATCGCGCGCGCCGGTGGCGTGAGGATGCCGGGTTTCTTCGGCTACATGTTATGGTCGGGCGGCATCCTGATCCCGCTGTTCGTGGTGATACAGTGGCTGTTCCTGTCATGATCGCCGCTTGACCGGCCGCGCTTCCGCCGACTGATTGGGCGTCGAGCGCGACGCCCCGCGCGCAGGGACATGTTATGAGCGAAGACGCCTTCACGCCGCATGTGCTTTTCGGAATCGACCCGATGTGGGCCTCAACCGCGCTGCTGATCGCGGTCTACGGGGCGCTGATCTGGGACAAGCTCAATCGCGCCATTGTGGCGCTGCTCGGCATCGGCGCGGCGATCCTGTCCGGCATGCTGACGCAGGACGAAGCGACGCGCGGCATCGACATCAACACGATCGGTCTGCTCACCGGCATGATGATCCTCGTGTCGATCTCGCGGCGGTCGGGCATGTTCCAGTATGTGGCGATCTGGGCCGCCAAACAGGCGAAGGCCAGTCCGGCCGGCATATTGCTGCTGCTGTCGGTGTCGACCGCGATCCTGTCGGCGCTGCTCGACAATGTGACGACGGTTCTGCTCGTCGTGCCGGTGACGCTGGTCATCACGCGCGAACTCGAAGTGCCGCCCTATCCGTTCCTGTTCGCCGAAGTGCTGGCGTCCAACATCGGCGGCACCGCGACGCTTGTCGGCGATCCGCCCAACATTCTGATCGGCTCGCTGGCGAACCTGACGTTCAACGATTTCGTCATCCATCTCGCGCCAGTCATCGTGGTGGTGATGGCCGTGCAGGCGGTCATCACACATGTGCTGTGGGGCAGGAGCCTCAAGTCGACGCCCGAACATCAGGCGCGCGTCATGGCGATGAACGCGATGGACTCGATTGAGGACTGGACGCTGCTGAAGCAGTCCATTGCGGTGCTGAGCGTGGTCATGCTCGGCTTCATTTTCGTCAGGCAATTGAACCAGCAGCCGGCGACGATCGCGCTGGCGGGCGCGGCGGTGCTGATGCTGCTCGACAACTGGCGCCATCACGCCGAGCATCAGGCCGAGAACGTGCACAAGACGTTCACGGACGTCGAGTGGATCACGATCTTCTTTTTCGCCGGCCTGTTCGTTGTCGTGCACGCGGTCGAGGTCGGCGGCCTGCTGCAATTGCTGGCGCAGAAGCTCGTCGCCGCGACCGGCGGCAAACTGTCGACGACCGGCTATGCGATCCTGTGGTCGTCCGCGATCCTGTCAGCCATCGTCGACAACATCCCATTCGTGGCGACGATGATCCCGCTGATCAAGAGCATGGCGGGCTCGTTCGGCGGCGAACAGAACATCCAGCCCCTGTGGTGGTGCCTGTCGCTCGGCGCGTGTCTGGGCGGCAACGGCACATTGATCGGCGCGTCGGCCAATCTGACGGTGGCGGGCCTCGCCGAGCGCAACGGCGTGCCGTTCCGGTTCTGGACCTACACGGCATACGCGTTCCCGATGATGCTGGTCAGCGTTGCGATCAGCCATGTCTATGTGTGGCTGCGGTATTTCTGAGCCAACAAAAAGGCGCGCCCAGCGAGGAGCGCGCTTTCTCGAAGTCTCGATCCGCTGATTACTCGGCGGCGATCTGCATGGACGGAGCGGCCTCGCGAACCTTCGCGTCGACGTGCATCTCGTAGTTGACGAAGTTCTTCTGGAACATCTCGAGGAGATGTTTCGCGGTGGCGGCGAATTCTTCCTTGTTCGCCCAGGTCTTCACCGGGTTCAGGATGTCGGCTTCGACGCCCGGAACGTCCATCGGAACCGACAGGCCGAAATAGGGGTCGGTGCGGAAGTTCACCTTCTTCAGCGAACCGTCGAGCGCGGCGGTCAGCAGCGCGCGGGTGACGCGGATTGGCATGCGGCGGCCGCCCTTGCCTTCCTTGCCGCCCGTCCAGCCGGTGTTCACCAGCCAGCAGTCGACGTTGTGCTTGGCGATCAGGTCGCGCAGCAGGTTGCCGTAAACCGAGGCATGACGCGGCAGGAACGGATGGCCGAAGCAAGTCGAGAAGGTCGCGGTCGGCTCGGTGACGCCCTTGACGGTGCCGGCGACGACGGCCGTGTAGCCGGACAGGAAGTGATACATCGCCTGCGAGGCGTCCAGTTTTGCGATCGGCGGCAGAACGCCGAACGCATCGCAGGTCAGCATCACGATGTTCTTCGGATTGCCGCCACGGCCAGTCGAGGAGGAGTTCCGGATGAAGTCCAGCGGGTAGGCGATGCGGGTGTTCTCGGTCTTCGAATCGTCATCGAAGTCAGGCATGCGGGTGACCGGATCGAGAACCACGTTCTCCATCACGGTGCCGAAGCGCTCGGTGGTCGAATAGATTTCCGGTTCGGCCTCGCGCGACAGGCGAATCGCCTTGGCGTAACAGCCGCCTTCGAAGTTGAACACGCCGTCATTCGACCAGCCGTGCTCGTCGTCCCCGATGAGGGTGCGGTTTGGGTCCTGCGAGAGCGTCGTCTTGCCGGTGCCGGACAGGCCGAAGAAGATCGCCGTGTCGCCGTTCTTGCCCTCGTTGGCCGAGCAGTGCATCGGCATCACGCCGAGCGCCGGCAGCTTGTAGTTCAGCCAGGTGAAGACCGACTTCTTCATTTCGCCGGCGTAGCTC
>CANJEY010000354.1 GCA_947472615.1 Beijerinckiaceae bacterium | reverse complement strand
GGGCTGAACGTGTTCGATCCAAACTTTTATTTCCTCAGCCGCCTGCCCTCGGTGATCGTGCCGAGCGACGTGGCGGCGGTGGTGCTGCTGTCGCTGGGCCTGTCGCTGATCGCCACGATCTGGCCATCGCGCCGCGCCGCCAAACTCGATCCGGTCGAGGCGCTGCGTTATGAATGATGCGGGCGAAGCGGCGCAGAATCCGTCGCTGTTCATCGACAAGGTGGAGCGTTGCTACAAGCAGGGCGATTCCTCGCTCGACATCCTGCGCGGCGCCGATCTGGCGCTGTGGGCCGGCCAGTCAGTCGCGCTGATCGCTCCATCGGGCGCGGGCAAATCGACGCTGCTGCATGTGGCTGGCCTGCTCGAAAAGCCGGATGCGGGCGAAGTTTATGTGGGCGACGCGCCAACCGCCCACATGGAAGACGCAGAGCGCACGGCGCTGCGCCGCCTCGAGATTGGCTTCGTCTATCAGTTCCACCATCTGCTGCCGGAATTTACCGCGATCGAGAACGTCATGCTGCCGCAGATGATCCGCGGCCTTACCAAAGTGGAAGCCAAGCGTCGCGGGTCGGAACTGCTCGAATTTCTCGGCCTCGGCCATCGACTGACGCACCGGCCTGCCGAACTATCGGGCGGCGAGCAGCAGCGCGTCGCCATTGCACGCGCAGTCGCCAATGGCCCGCGCGTACTTCTGGCGGACGAACCGACCGGTAATCTCGATCCGCGCACCGCCGACCATGTGTTCGGCGTGCTGACGAAGCTGGTGCAGGCCTCTGGCCTCGCGGCGCTGGTCGCCACGCACAACATGGATCTGGCGGCCCGTATGGACCGCCGCGTTACGTTGCGCGACGGCCTGATTGTCGAACTCGACTGACTTCAGCTCGACCCAAAGGCGTTGCGCGCCTTCGCGCGTCTGCGTCGGGAGATATAGTCGCGCACCGCATAGCCCAGGCCGAAGCCGAGAGCCAACACGAACATCGTGGTAGCAGCCGTCATGGAAACACCAAACGTTGACTGATTTGCCGGAACAGACGCTCGTCTAACGACTAACGTGTCAGGACAATGTCAACCGACCGGTCGCCGAACCATGAAGCGCGAATCCAGAGCTTGCTACGGCATCGGCCTCCATTTGATCTTCGTCAAGCACGAAACGCCGGCGCATAGGCCGGCGTTTCTGAAAGGCCCGCTGAAAAATTTAAAAAAGCAGGGTTATGCGCCTGCCGCTACTTCCCGCCAGTTCCCAGAATGGTGCGCAGGCGCTCGATCACCGCGGGCGGCGTGGCGTAGAGTTTTTCGGTCGTCGCCTGCAATTCCTCGCCCGACACGAAGCCCAGATCGGCCTTCACCTTCGCGGCTTCGGCGATGAATTCGGGGTCCGCGACCGTGTCGGCGAGCGCCTTGCGGAACGCCTTGACGCGATCGTCCGGCACATCCGGCGGGAACGCGAACGGGCGGCCGAACTCCTCGCTCGCATAGAGCAGCGTGAAGATCTGCCGCTCTTCCTCGTTCTTGCCCAGCGCGAACTGCGGCACATCCATCAGGTCGCGGTGCTTGCGCAACCCATACTGAGCGACGACGAGCATTTCGCCGCGGGCGATCTGCTCGCCATAGCCATTCTTGGCGCTCACCCACGCATCGCCCGGATAGCCGTCGATCTCGCCGCGCTGAAGCGCCAGCATGATCGCGCCCGAACTGCCATAGCCAGGAATCGACTTCATTTTCGTGCCGAGCAAAGCGTTCGTCACCTTCGGAAACTCGAACGGCGGCGAACCGGGCGCGGTGGTGCCAACCACGACTTCCTTGGTGAAGAGATCCTCGAATTTTTTCACCGGCCCGGTGTGAAAGGCCAGAAACACATGCGCATCAAGGTTCGGGCTGCCGATGAACTTGAACTTGCGCGGATCGAATTTTGCCGCGCCCGGATCGAGAATCGGCGTCGTGGCGACGCCGCTGTTGAACAGGCCGAACACCGTGCCGTCGCGCGGCGTGATGTTGGCGAACTGATTGGCGAGTTGCAGGCTGCCGCCGCCCGGCACGTATTGATTGATGACGTTCGGATTGCCGGGAATGAACTTGCCAATGAAGCGCATCACCAGACGACCGTAGAGATCGTAGCCGCTGCCGGGCGCCGACCCCGTTTGCAGGACCACCTGACGGCCCTTGTAGAAACTCTCGACCGATTGCTGTGCCATCGCGGCAGGCGCCGCGCACATCATCATCGCAAACGCCGCGAGGCGCACTCTGCCCGACATTCCATTCCTCCCTGTCGCCGAACCGGCGTTGTTCCGCGCGTGACGCGATTGCCCCCAAGCTAGCGCGAGTGAGACGCGAGCGCAAAGGCTCGCTGCCGTTCGCGCAGTCATCGGCTCGAAGGTTACGGCTGCCTGCGGCGCGACTTATGAACACGCGAGACCGGAAACACCCCGCTGCAATCGGGAGAACCACCGATAAGGCGGGCATCGCTGACGATGGCGCCCGCGGGCGCGTTCGCGCATCCGCTCCCCGCTGTCCATCACCCAAAACTCGACGCAGAACGAATGAATTAACCGTCTGCTTACATGTCCAGAGGGGATATATCCGCAGAGGACCTTGACTGAACACACCAAGAACATATAGAGATCGTTCATGGTTTGTTTAGAGAAGCGTTGCAGCGTAGAAGCGCATGGGCGTGAACGAAGGGTGATTCGGACGCGCAGCCGCGACCTCGCGGCGGAATTCTGGCACAGGCGGGCATTATGCTGACGAAGAAACAGATCGAGCTTCTGCGGTTCATCAACGAACGGCTGAAGGAAGACGGCGTGCCGCCCTCCTTCGACGAGATGAAGGACGCCCTCGACCTGCGCTCGAAATCCGGCATCCACCGCTTGATCATGGCGCTCGAGGAGCGCGGCTTCATCCGCCGCCTGCCCAACCGCGCGCGCGCGCTGGAAGTGATCAAGCTGCCCGAGGCCTCGACGCCGTCGAGCAGCCGCGGCACGGGCCGGTTCTCGCCTTCCGTGATCGAGGGCAATCTCGGCCGCGTGCGCCCGCCCTCCCCGGCCGACGACCACGCCAGTCATGGCGTGATGATCCCCGTCATGGGCCGCATCGCAGCCGGCACGCCGATCTCGGCGATCCAGAGCCGCAGCCACACCATCGCCATGCCGCCCGAGTTTCTCGGCACCGGCGACCATTACGCGCTGGAAGTGCGCGGCGATTCGATGATCGAGGCCGGCATTCTGGACTCCGACACGGTGATCATCCGCAAGCAGGATACGGCCGAGACCGGCGACATCGTGGTGGCGCTGATCGACGACGAGGAAGCCACCCTGAAGCGCCTGCGCCGGCGCGGCGCGTCGATCGCACTCGAAGCCGCCAATCCGGCCTACGAGACGCGCATCTTCGGCCCCGACCGCGTGCGCATTCAGGGCCGCCTCGTGAGCCTCGTCCGCAAGTACTGACTCAGGGCGCGAACAGCGATGCGTCCGGCTCGCCGTCGGGCGGCGGCGCATCGGCTACAGGTTCCGCCGCACGCGGCTGCGGCCGCGCCGGCGCCCACGGTCGGTCGTAATCGGGCGTGCGGTGCGTTCGGACGATGGCCTCGCCCTCCGGGCCGAAGCGGATTTCCGTCGCCCCGTGACCGTCGAAATGCCGGCCGTCGAGCAGCAGCGCCGGCCCCCGGCAGAGATCGGCGGCCCACAGGCGCGTCACCACAATGTCGGCGCGGCCGCAATCCTCCGCCAGCGCGGCGCGGTCGAACGCGAAGGCCAGCACCCGGCCGTCCCACATTTCCCCCACGCAACCGCTCCGGTCGCAGCGCGACTGGCCGATCAGGCCCGGATCGCGCGGGCTGCGCGCGTCGGCGTCGGCCGTCAGCCATTGCGAGACGCCGAACAGATTGGCCTTCTGGTTGAGGACTTCAAACGAGCCAGCGGCGGCGCGCAGCGCCACGGCCTGCGCCCGCGCGTCGATCACGATGTCGGGCCGCGGCGACAGGACCGCCGCCGCCAGTCCCGCGACCGCGAAGCCAACGCCCGCCCAGCGAATCCACGTCTGCCAGATGACGAGCCACAGGATCGCCGCCGTCATCAGCAGCACGGCCCCGCCGCCGAACGCCGGTACGTAACGCACCGAGCCTGACAGGCCCGTCACCCAGTGCGAGACCGACATCACCAGCCCCACCCCCTGCCCGGCGATCCACCACGCGGCGCTGTCGAGCCCGAACGGCCACGCCGCAACGCCCAGCAGCGACATCGGCATGATGATGAACTCGACGACCGGCAGCGTCAGGCTGTTGCCGATCAGCCCATAGGGGTTGAGGCGATGGAAGTGGAACGTCGCGTAGGGATCGGTGGCGAGGCTCGCCACCAGCGTGGTGACGATCATGGCGATCGCGACTTTCCCGGCGCGGTCGCCGAAGCCGGCTGGTTCGCGCACGTCGTCGGCGCGCGCGCCGGGCCGTCGCTCGAACGCCGCGATCATGGCCGCCACGGCGGCGAACGACATCTGGAAGCTCGGCCCCAGCAGCGTGTGCGGTTCGCGCGCCAGCACGATCAGCGCCGCAATCGCCAGATTGCGCATCGACAGCGCCGGCCGGTCAAACAGGATCGCCAGCAGGATAACGCTCGTCATCACCAGCGAGCGCTCGGTGGCGACCTCGGACCCCGCGAACACGTCGTACGCGAAGGCTCCGCAGATCGCGAAGGCGGCTGAATATTTCTTGATGGGATGACGCAGCGCCACCGACGGGAACAGGGCCAACAGCGCCCGCATCGACCACAGGAACAGGCCAGCCGCCAGCACCATGTGGACGCCGGAAATCGACACGACGTGATAGATGCCCGCACCTCGCAGATCGTCGTTCATGGCTTCCGGACTAAGCCCGCGCTTGCCGGTGACGAGCGCCGCTGT
>CANJEY010000353.1 GCA_947472615.1 Beijerinckiaceae bacterium | reverse complement strand
GTGCCGCTCACCGCCAAGCGCGTCACCGGCATCGTGTCGCGCGGCGGCTCGATCATGGCGCGCTGGTGTCTGGCGGGCCATCGCGAGAGCTTCCTGTACGAACACTTCGGCGACATCTGCGACATCATGCGCAAGTATGACGTCTCATTCTCGCTCGGCGACGGCCTGCGTCCGGGCTCGGGCGCCGACGCCAACGATCGCGCGCAGTTCGCCGAACTGGAGACGCTCGGCGAACTCACCAGGGTCGCCTGGGACAAGGGCTGTCAGGTGATGATCGAAGGCCCCGGCCATGTGCCGATGCACAAGATCAAGATCAACATGGAAAAGCAGCTGAAGGAATGCCACGAGGCGCCCTTCTACACGCTTGGGCCGCTGACGACCGACATTGCGCCGGGCTACGATCACATCACGTCGGGCATCGGCGCTGCGATGATCGGCTGGTTCGGCTGCGCCATGCTCTGCTACGTCACCCCGAAGGAGCATCTGGGCCTGCCGGATCGCGACGACGTGAAGACGGGCGTCATCACCTATCGCATCGCCGCGCATGCGGGCGATCTGGCGAAAGGCCATCCGGCGGCGCAATTGCGCGACGATGCGCTGTCGCGGGCGCGGTTCGACTTCCGCTGGGAGGATCAGTTCAATCTCGGACTCGATCCCGACACGGCGCGCTGCTTCCACGACGAGACCCTGCCGAAGGACGCCCACAAGGTGGCGCACTTCTGCTCGATGTGCGGGCCAAAATTCTGCTCGATGAAAATCTCGCAGGATCTGCGCGTCGAGGCGGCGGCGCTGCTCGACAACGAGAAGGCCGCGCTCGAAGGCATGGCGCAGAAGAGCAAGGAATTCCTCGAAAAGGGCGGCAAGCTCTATCTGGACACCTGAACGCATCGTCCTTGCGGGCGAAGCAAGCTCATGAGGTCATTGCGAGCGCGGCGAAGCAATCCATCAAGCTATTGGCTGGATTGCCTCGCCCCGTCTCTTCGCACAATCACGCGTCTGAGAGGACATTTATGAAAAAACAGACATTGCTCGGCGCTTCGATCGCCGCCTTTCTGACCGCAACTGCGCCCGCTCTCGCCCAACAACCCATCCGCATCGGCGTCATGGGCGACATGTCGGGCTATTCGATGGAGATCGGCGGACCGGGCTCCACCATCTCGGTGAAGATGGCGGTCGAGGATCACAAGGGCCGCGCGGCAGGGCGTCCCGTCGAAGTTCTCGAAGCCGACATGCAGAACAAGCCCGACCTCGCGGCGCAACTGGCGCGGCGCTGGTTCGATGTCGACAAGGTCGACGTCATCACCGATCTGCCGAACACGCCCGTCGCGCTGGCAGTGGCGAAGCTTGGCGCTGACGCCAACCGCATTGTGATGGTGACGGAGGCTGCCACGACCGATCTGACGGGATCTGCCTGTCAGCCCACCACCGTGCATTTTCAGGACGACACCAATTCGCTTGCGGCCGGCACCGCGAAGGCGCTCGTCGAGCAGGGCCTGAAGACGTGGTTCTTCCTCACCGCTGATTTCGGCTTCGGCATTTCGATGGAAGGCTCCGCCCGCAAAGTGGTCGAGGCCAACGGCGCGAAGGTGCTCGGCGGCGTGCGGCATCCGCTGGCGGCCTCGGACTTCTCGTCGTTCCTGTTGCAAGCGCAATCGTCGAAGGCCGACGTGATTGCGCTCGCGAACGTCGGTTCCGATACGACGACAGCCATCAAACAGGCGGCTGAATTCGGCATCGCGGGCAGCCCGCAACAGGTGGCCGGCCTGCTGATGGTGATCAGCGACATCAAGGCGCTTGGGCTTCCGGTCGCCAAGGGCTTGTGGGTGACCGAGAGCTTCTACTGGGACACGAACGACAAGACGCGCGCCTTCGCGAAGCGCTTCGCCGAGCGCCACAGCGGCAAGATGCCGACAAAAGCTCATGCGGCGAATTACGCGGCCGTGACGCATTATCTCGACGCTGTGGAAGCCGCAGGTTCGACCGACGCGAAAGCCGTGATGGCGAAAATGCGCGACCTGCCGATCGATTATTTTGGACGGCCCGCGCAACAGCGCATCGACGGCCGCGTTACGTATGATCTCGATCTCTATCGTGTGAAGACGCCGGAGCAGTCGAAAGGCCCATACGACTACTATCAACACGTGCGCACAATTCCCGCCGCGGAAGCGTGGCTGCCGGTGGGGTCGGGCGGCTGCAAGCTCGGAAGCTGAGGCTGGACCTGCGCGGCGCTTCCGGTCTATCGGGTGAACAGCCCGGATAGCCCATGACCGCCGAACGATTTCGCGTTTACGTCATCAACCTCGATCGCAGCCCCGACCGGCTGGCGCACATGCGCACCCAACTCGAGCGCGCGGGACTGACATTCGAGCGCGCCCCGGGCATTCTGGGCGGCGAGCTGCCCGCGCATCTAAAGCCGTGGTTTTGTGGCGGCGAGGGCCGCATCGTTTCTCCCCTGAAACTCGGCGAAATCGGCTGCGATGCGGCGCATCTGGCGGTGCATCTAAAAATTGCGGCGGGCGATTATGCGCCGGTGGCGCTGATCCTCGAAGACGACGTGACGGTCTCCCCTGATCTGGCGTCGATCATCTGCGAAGCGCTCGATCAAATGCCGGCGACCTGGGACATTCTGCGCCTGTCGAATGCGCCCAAGCGCGCCTACGCGCCGCTCGCGGATCTCGGCGGCAATCGCCAGTTGGTGCGCTATTCGAAAGTTCCCAACAGCGCGGCCGCCTATCTGCTCAGCCGCGAGGGCGCGCGCAAACTGTCACGGCCCGGGCTGCGCACGCGCGTGATCGACGAATATTTGCGACGGCCATGGCTGGCAGGGCTCGACACCTATGGCGTCGTGCCGCCGCCCGTCGTGGACGGAGCGTTCGCGTCGACCATCGACGCGCAGACGCCCCGCCGCTATGGCGCACGCGGGTTCGATCCAGTCGTGATGCTGAAGCGCTCATCGCTCGCCAACCTGCCGGCGATGCTGGCGTGGAACGTTAGATCGCTCGGCCTCGCGCGTTGGATCGGCTGCGCGCTCGTCAACGCCGCCGACCGTATCGCGCGACGCGCGACCGGACGCACGATCATCCACGCCGCTGCGGGCTGGCTCCACCGCCTGCCCTGATCGCCGGCGACGCCAATATCGGGCGCAACCGCGCGATGGCTGGCATGCTCCTTGCCTAAAATTTAGCTCCTTGGCCCACACGAGCGGCGTCCAGACAGGAATTGCGGACGCCCTCGCCCGGCCTCGACGAGCGAAACGGGAGATTGTCAGATGAATTTGAAGCGCATGTTTTCAGCCGCCGCCATTGCGGTCTCACTCGTCGCATCCGCCACAAGCGCCCGCGCCGAGGCGCTGGACGACATCATGAAGGCCGGCGTCATCAAGATCGCCGTTCCGCAGGATTTCCCGCCGTTCGGCTCCGTCGGTCCCGACATGTCGCTGAAGGGCTACGACATCGACACTGCTGCGCTGATCGCCGCCAAGCTCGGCGTGAAGCTGGAACTCGTGCCGGTGACCAGCGCCAACCGCGTGCCCTATCTGCAAACCAAGAAGGCCGATCTGGTCATTTCCAGCCTCGGCAAGAATCCCGATCGTGAGAAGGTGATCGATTTCTCGGTTGCGTACGCGCCCTTCTTCAACGGCGTCTTCGGCCCCAAGGATCTGCCGGTCGCGAAGGCTGACGATCTCGCCGGCAAGATCGTCGGCGTGACACGCGGCGCGATCGAGGACCTGAAGCTCAGCGAAATTGCCCCCGCGACCGCCACCATCAAGCGTTATGAAGACAACAACGGCACCATCACGGCGTTCCTTTCGGGGCAGGTGCAATTAGTGGCGACCGGCAACGTCGTGGCCGCCGCCATTCTCGAGCGCAATCCGCCGAAGCGTCCCGAGATCAAGTTCCTCATCGCGAATTCCCCCTGCTACATCGGCTTGAACAAGGGCGAGCCGAAACTGCTGGAAAAGATCAACGCAATCATCACCGCCGCCAAGAAGGACGGAGCGCTCGACGCGGTGGCGACGAAATGGCTCGGCGACAAGATACCGACCGATCTGTGACGACGCCGCAGGCCTCGCGCGTTCGATCGCCTCACCTGCCTGACGCGGAGATGACGTGAACTACGTCTTCGATTTCGGCTCACTGGGCGCTTATTTGCCGGTGCTGTTGAACGGCGTGCTGGTGACGGTGCAACTCACCGTCATCGGCGCTCTGTTCGGTGTCGGCCTCGGCGTCGCTTGCGCTTGGGCGCGCGCGGAAGGGCCGATGTGGGTGCGACCGATCGTGTCGGCTTACGTGGAATTGATCCGCAATACGCCGTTTCTGGTGCAATTGTTCTTCATCTTCTTCGGCCTGCCATCGGCCGACGTCCGCATCGGCGAAATGGAGGGCGCCGCGCTGGCGATGGTGATCAATCTTGGCGCGTACAGCTGCGAGATCATCCGCGCCGGCATTCAGGCGACGCAAAAAGGCCAGCGCGAAGCGGGCGCGAGCCTCGGCATGAGCCCGTTTCAAGTGTTCCGTTATGTGGTTCTGCTGCCGGCGTTGCAGAAGATCTGGCCGGCGCTGTCGTCGCAGATCGTCATCGTGATGCTGGGTTCGTCCGCCGTGTCGCAGATCGCCGCCGAAGATCTCACGTTCGCGGCGAACTTCATCCAGTCGCGCAATTTCCGCGCCTTCGAATCCTATTTCGCCGCGACCGCGATTTATCTGGCGCTCGCCGTTGCGCTGCGGTTCGCGCTGCGCGGCGTCGGGCGCGGCCTGTTTCCCCGCAGGAGCGCGATGCGATGAACGAGTTCTCGCTGTGGGACATCGCGCGAAATCTGCTGCTGGCGGCGCGCTGGACGTTATTGCTATCGCTTGTGGCCTTCGTGGGCGGTGGTTTCGTCGGCCTGCTGATCCTGTTCGGTCGTACGTCCGCACGCGCGTCTCTGCGCC
>CANJEY010000352.1 GCA_947472615.1 Beijerinckiaceae bacterium | reverse complement strand
CGAAGGATGCGCTGAAGGCGCGCTTCAAGCTCTCCGACGTGCAGGCGAACTACATTCTCGACACGCGGCTGCGCTCGCTGCGCAAGCTCGAGGAGATGCAGCTCAACCGCGAGCACGACGAACTCGTCAAGGAAACGACCGAGATCGAAAGCCTGCTGGCGGACGAGGCCAAGCAGTGGAAGACGATCGCCTGGCAGGTGCGCGACGTTCGCAAGAAATTCGGGCCGGAAACCAAGCTCGGCAAGCGCCGCACCACATTCGAGACCGCGCCGGAAACGTCCGAGGTTGATCTGACCGAGGCGATGATCGAGCGCGAGCCGATCACGGTGGTGGTCAGCGACAAGGGCTGGATCCGGGCGCTGAAAGGCCATGTGGCCGATCTGTCGTCGATCGCCTTCAAGGGCGACGATTCGATGAAGACGTCGTTCTTTGCCGAGACGACGTCGAAGATCATCGTGTTCGCCACCAACGGCAAGGCGTTCACGCTCGACGCGTCGAAGCTGCCGGGTGGGCGCGGTCACGGCGAGCCGGTCCGAATTATGGTCGACATCGACGAGGGCGAGGACATCATGTCCGTCTTCCTCTACCGGCCGGGTGTGAAGATGCTGGTCGCTGGCAACGATGGGCGCGGCTTCATCGTCGGTCAGGACGATTTGATTTCCTCGACCCGCAAGGGCAGGGCTGTGCTCAACCTCGATGCGCCCGCCAAGGCGTTCGTGCTGGTCGAGGCGACCGGCGATCACGTCGCAGTGGTGGGCGAGAACCGCAAGCTACTGGTGTTTCCGCTGGAGCAGATCCCCGAAATGTCCCGCGGAAAGGGCGTGCGGCTGCAGCGCTACAAGGACGGCGGCATTTCCGACGCCCGCATCTTCGCCATGGCCGACGGCCTGACGTGGAAGGACAGCGCCGGCCGCAACTTCACCGTCCACAAAACGGACCTGAAGGACTGGATCGGCAACCGCGCCGAAGCCGGCCGCCTGCCGCCGAAAGGCTTCCCGCGCAACAACAGGTTTTGACGATCGCTTCGCGATCAACGGCTGATCGCAGGCTATTGGCGACCGTTAGTGCGCCTCAGCGCGTGAACGTCTGCCAAAGTAGCGTCGCCGCGCATGCAATCGTGACGAGGAACGACAGGCCCGCGCCCGCGCCGCGCTGCCAGGTGTTCATCTTGCCGAAGTCGATGCCGAACGGATGGATGAGGCGGGCGATCAGCAACGATGCGCCGAGCGCATGCAGCCAGCCCTTCGGGGCGCCGTTGAGCTCTACCATCGCCAGCAGCAGGAGCGTGATCGGCACATTCTCGACCCAGTTCATGTGGCGTCGGTTCGCCTCGACGATGGCTGTGTTGTCGCCCTCGCCGAGGGAAATCGTCGTCCTCGACCGGGCGCGGCCGACCATACCTGCCAGCACGATGCCGATGAGGCCGAGCAGGGCCGCGTAGAGGGACGTCACTTGCAAAGCCATGGGGTGCTCCTGTTTCTCGCCACAGCATAGCGCCTGCGCCGTCCCTGTCATGCGCCGCTTGACGCGGGACATGGCGTCGCCACGATGTTGTGGCTAAATGGGTTTGTTCGCCGGAGCTGACGTAGCGTGCCGATTCGATTCTTTCGGAAACTCATGGCCGGCAACGGCCGGTCTGCCACCGTTGCGCCGTCGTCCGGACCGGCGCGCGTGCCGGACGGATTGCGCGTCTATGCGGTGGGCGACGTGCACGGCCGTCTCGATCTGCTTCAGCAGACGGAGCGCATGATCTTCCGGGATCTGGAGACGCGGCCGGTCGAGCGCGCGCTGTCGATCTATCTGGGCGATTTCATCGACCGCGGTCCGGATTCCTGCAAGGTCGTCGACTATCTGCTGACCGCGCAGTCCGATGGCCTGCAGCGCCGCTTCCTGCGCGGCAATCACGAAGAGACGATGCTGCAGTTTCTCGAAGAGCCCGGCATCGTCGAATCGTGGCGGCGGTACGGCGGCCTTGAAACGCTGGTTTCCTACGGCGTCGATGTGCGCGAGTTGATGCGGGGCGCTGGCGCGGAAGAGGCCCGGCAGGCGCTACGGCGTGCGCTGCCGGGCGAGCATCTCGCATTTCTGCAGAATCTCGAAACGCTGCTGGTGATCGGCGATTATTGCTTCGTGCACGCGGGGCTGAAACCCGGCGTGCCGCTGGATCGCCAGACTCCGGAGAGCATGCTGTGGATTCGCGAGGAGTTCATGGATTTCGCTGGCGACTTCGGCAAGGTCGTGGTGCACGGCCATACGCCGGTCGACGAACCGGCGCGGCTCCCCAACCGGATCAGCGTTGATACGGGCGCCTATCTGACCGGACGTCTGACGACGGCGGTGCTGGAGGGCGAGTCCGTCGGATTTCTGACGACCGGCCGGTAATCGGCTGCACCGCCATTGACGGAGCGCCCGCCCGCACGCCATTCTTTTCGACAGAACAAAATGATCGAAGCGGAGGGTTCATGGGCGGAGTCTGGTGGAGGGGGGCGTTCGGCTGTGTGCTGGCGCTCGCGCTGACGGGCGCGTCGCCGGTCGTCGCGCAGACGAAAACGCTGGCCGAACTGCTCGCCTACAAGGGCAAGGACCGCGAGGCCCTGCTTCTGGCCGGCGCGAAGAAGGAGGGCGGCTTTTACAGCTATACCTCGCAGCCCGCCGAAGACGTGCGGGCGCTGGTCGAGGCGTTCGAGAAGAAGTACGGCGTCAAGGCCAACATCTGGCGCGGTGGGTCCGAAGACGTGGTGCAGAAGACGGTCGCTGAAGCGCGCGCCGGCCGTAATCTGGTCGATGTCGTGTCGAGCAACGGCACCGACATGACCGCGCTGGTGCGCGAAGGCCTGATGCAGCAACTCGACTCGCCTCATTTCGCTGATCTGATTCCGGGCGCTCTTCCGAAACATCGGCAATGGGTGGCGATGGAGCTGCAGCCCTTCCTGCAGGCCTACAACACCAATCTGGTGCAGAAGGACATTCTGCCGAAGAAATGGGAGGATCTGCTCGATCCGCGATGGAAGGGCAGGATCACCGTCGAGTACGACGACGCCGACTGGTTCTCGGAGGTCGTCGAGGAACTCGGCGAAGCGAAGGGCCTGAAGCTATTCGCCGACATCGTGGCCAAGAACGGCCTTACCGCCCGAAAGGGGCATTCGCTGCTCGGCAATCTGGTGGCGTCGGGCGAGGCTCCGCTGGCGCTAACGGTCTATCTCTCGTCGGTGGCGCAACTCATCAAGGCCGACGCGCCGGTCGACTGGTTTGTGATCGAGCCGCTCGTCGCGCGCCCCGCTGGCATCGGCATCCTGAAGAACGCGCCACATCCGTATGCGGCGGCGCTCTATGTGGATTTTATCACCTCGGACGCGCAGGAGATGCTGCTCAACCGCGGTGGCGTGCCGGTCGCATCCTATCTCGACTCGCCCATCAAAGGCATCCCGATGCGGCTGATCGAACCTGACGTATCGTCGGACCGTCTTGCGAAATGGCAGGACATCTACCGCAAGCTCGTGGGCGGGCGGAAGTAGGCCATCCGGTTCTTCAGGCGTTCTTCAGAGCGCCTGAACCGCCTTCCAGACTGCTTCCTTGCCTGTTTGCAGCAATAGCTTTCTGGCCTCGGGCGATGGGCTCGGCTTGCACAAATGCCACTGGAAATGCGGGGTGTCGCGGTCTTTCCAGTCGCCGCCCCAAGAGCACGAATTCTTTTTGAAAATGGCGGCCACGTCGGCAAACCATTTTTCCCCTCCGACCGGTTCCCACTATATTGTCCTGTGAACGACGTCCACCGCCAATCCGTAGCCATGCCAACTGAACAGGTTTGATGGCGCGTTGGTGACGGTCTTGTGGGGCGGTATGATCGTGCGTCCTCGCGCGTAATACAGCGCCTGCAATTCCTGACTTCGCATGGCCTCATAAACGATAGCGTCTAGTCCAGCGGCGCGACACTCGTTCAATGCCTGCATGACTGCGGCGGCAAACTTCGGAGCCAGCAACGACAGATCATTGCTGACTTTCGGGGTTGGCTTTCCGGAACCGGCGCTCACAGGAGACCTCCATTCTTGTCCTGCTGATGCGTCCATTCGTGCGGCGCAAATGCATTGTCGTTGAGCGCCTGAATTGCGGTGGTGCTGGCGACCGCGAGGTTTGCTGCATCGCCAAGGTCACCACCGTCAGCCGTTGCTGGCGTGGCTTTCTTCGTCGCGTTGTCGGCCGCTTCCTCCGCCTTTGTCGGTTCGGGCTCTTTCGGCTTCAGTGTGGACCGAACGGCCATGAACTTGCTTAACACGTCGAACCAGAAAGGAGCGCCGAGCATGACGGCGCATGCGGTGATCAGCCATCCAAAGAGTACGTTGATGAAATTGAATCCGAAGCCCTTGCACGTTTCCTGGCCGTTTGAGGTCGTGCAGTATTGGGGAGCCAGATAGGGCATGTTGCCATCGAATTTCCAACCGATGGGAAATCCGATCGCCTCGAAACTTTCCTTCTGAGTCTTGAAGGTCTGGATCGCGGCGGCTGCGTTTTCCTCCGGTTTGCCGGTTGCCGGAGGCGTCTGCTTTTCGGCGATCGCCACAACCGAATTGCGCAGCGCCTTGTCGGTCATCAGATGCTGGGCGACTGTGATGGCGTCCACATTAAAGAAAACTGAGGCGCCGAGACCGATCCAGAACAGGCACCATGCGGTGCGTCGCTTGTACCAGCCGCCGACCCGCTCCATCGTGCTGTCGAAATACTTCTCCAGCGTCGCCTTCACCTTGTCGAGATCGTCGCCAGCTTCCGACACGGCGAGCATCGCAATGCGCTGGATGGGATTCGCGCCACCACCACTCGCGGCGAGACTGGTCTTAATACGCTCTAACGTTAGAGCGGAGCCGGTTTCACTGGCCTTGGCCAACAGGTCGAGCACTACCGTCGAGAAGTGCTGTTTTGGAATATAGGACGGAAGATCCTTGCTCCCGGCCGTGTAATTTCCTTTGT
>CANJEY010000351.1 GCA_947472615.1 Beijerinckiaceae bacterium | reverse complement strand
GCGCGCCGCGTTGGCTGTAGGACACATAGGCGTCGGTGCCGGCCCCGATGACGAGTTCGCCCTTGTCGGATTGCGACATGTAGGCGTTGATCGTGTTCGACATGACCACGCACGGCATCACGGGCTTCACCGGCTCGGAGACGAGCGCCTGCAGTGGGAAACTCTCGATTGGCAGCCGCAGTCCGGCCATGGCGGCGACGACGCTGGTGTGGCCGGAGGTGACGAGCCCGATGCGTTTCGTGGCGATGTCGCCGCGCGATGTTTCCAGACCGCTCACTGCGCCGTGCGCATTGCGCCTGATCGCCATCACTTCGCAATTCTCGATGATGTCGACGCCGAGCGCCGAAGCGGCGCGCGCATAGCCCCACGCGACAGCGTCATGCCGCGCCGTGCCGCCGCGCCGTTGCAGCGATGCGCCCACCACCGGATAGCGCATGTCGCCGATATTCAGGATCGGGCAGACGGCCTTCGCCTCCTCGGGAGTCAGCCATTCGTTGTCGATGCCGGCGAGCCGGTTGGCGTGCACATGCCGGCGGATGATCTGCGCGTCGGTTTTGTTGTGCGCCAGCACGACGACGCCGCGCGGCGAATACATGACGTTGTAATTGAGCGCCTGCGACAGCCCTCCCCACAATTTCATGGAATGTTCGAACATCGCCTCGCTCTCCTCAAAAAGATAATTCGAGCGAACGATCGTTGTGTTGCGGCCCGTATTGCCGCCGCCAATCCAGCCTTTCTCGACAACCGCGATATTGGTCAGGCCATGTTCGCTGGCGAGGTAATAGGCTGTTGCGAGTCCATGTCCACCGCCACCCACGATCACGGCGTCATAAGCGGCTTTCGGCGTCGCGTCGCGCCAGTGCGGCTCCCAGCCGCGATGGGCGGCGAAGCTGCGGCGCAACAACTGGAGGAACGAAAAGGTCTGCATCCGTATCGAATCCGGAGACAGAGTGCGCTCGTGCGCCGATGCGATCAAGTTCCTAAATCGAAGCAAAAAAGAAGCCCTCGTGCTTCGAGACAGCCGCTTCGCGGCTTCCTCAGCATGAGGGCTTCTACTCACCGAGGCCTCATCCTGAGGAGCTTGCGAAGCAAGCGTCTCGAAGGACGAGGCCGTTTGCTATCGCGTCAGACGTTGCGAACGCCCGTCGAGGACGCGGCGGCGCGGTCCTCGCCCGGCGGCACGCGCACGTCAATCACGCAGACGCCGCCGGCGTCGAGGATCGACAGACCCTTGGCGATCGCGGCGTCGAGTTCGGCCTGCGTCTTCACCGGTCCGATGCCGTTGGCGCCTTGCGCCTCGGCGAACTTCGCGATGTCGATGCCGGGGCCGGAGATCGCCTGACCGATCCAGCGGTTGCCCACCGGACGGTTGCGGCGTTTGGCGACCACTTCCTGATGCAACTCGTCGTTGAAGTACGACTGGTTGTTGTTGATGACGATCATCACCGGGATCTGGTGCTTGACGGCCGTCCACACCGCGTGGCCGCCCATCATGAAGTCGCCGTCGCCGAGCACCGCGACGGTCTTCTTGCCCATCTCGATGTTGCCGAGCGCTGCGCCGACCGAGAGCGCGCCGCCCGAACCAATGCCGCCGCCGCCGTCCTTGCCGAGGTAGGACGAGGGGCTGTGGAACGGGAACACGTCGCACGGCCACTGACGGCAGAGCGCCGCGAAGCTGTAATCGTCCGGGTTCTTCATGTTCGCCTTCAGGGTCGTGGCGATCTGCTCGACCGTGATGCGCTCGGGATTGACGGGCTTCAGGGTGCGGCGAACGGCCGTGAACCACGGCTCCTTCTTCGCGCCGGCGCCGAGTTCGTCGAGCAAGTCCGCCACGGTCGCTTCAGCGCCCGCCGCCATGAACAGGTCGACGGTCGGGGTCGGCTGGAACACCATGTGCGCGCCGTTGTGGAGATGCTGATCGAGCGACGCTGCGATCACCTTCGCGGTCGTGTTGCCGCCGCCCTTCGGCGGGTTCAGCGCGCCGGCGAGATCGAGCCATTCGAACGCGACGATCACGTCGGCGGCGTTGATGACGTCGCGGGCGGTCTTGCTCACCTGGTTGAACGGCTCGGTCGAGTGCGCCGGATGATCGGTCGGGAATACCGAGCCGCTCTTGAGGTCGGTCAGCACGCAGGCGCCGAGACGCTCGGCGAGCTGCACGCGACGGTTCCAGTCTTCGATCGAGTGGTTGCCGCGGCCGAACAGGATCAGCGGCTTCTTGGCGCCCTTGAGCAGTTCGGCGGCGCGCTTGATGTCGGCCTTCGCCGGACGCGGCGGCGCCGGCGGCTGGAAGCGCGACATGTCGGGGAAGGTCACTTCGCGGCTGAGCGAGGTCTCCTGCAGGCCGGCGTCGAGGCAGATGTAGGTCGGCGCGCAGGGTTCGGTGCGCATCATCAGGTTGGCGCGCAGCATGGCGTCGACCGTAGCTTCCGGCGACGACGGCTGGTTGTCGAACTTGACGATGTCGCGGACCATGCCGCCCTGATCGGCGGAGGTGTGAATCCAGTCGATCCACGGCCGGCGCTGATGCGAGTCGACCGGACCGGTCGCGCCCATGATGAACACCGGCGCGCGATCGCAGAAGGCGTTCCAGATCGCCATCATGCCGTGCATGAGGCCGACGTTGGAATGGACGATAGCGGCCATCGGCTTGCCGGTCGCCTTGGCGTAGCCATGCGCGACGCCGACCGCGTGGTCTTCATGCAGGCAGAGCAGCATGCCGGGATCGACGTTGCCGAGATGGTTCACGATCGAGTCGTGCAGGCCGCGATAGGAAGCGCCCGGATTGAGGCTCACGTATTTGAAGCCGAGCCGGCGCAGCATCTGGGCGGCGACGTCGCTCGACCAGGCGACCTTGTCGTCCGGCTGGCCTTCGGGTTTGTCGAGATACATTCTGGCGTCTCCTGAGAATGGAAGAATGGCGGTCTCTTGGCTCACGGGTCGGCGGACCCCGAGCAGACGAGCGGTGCGGCGAAAACCCTCCCGGCCGGCCGGGGCGACCGGCCCGGCGTCAGCGCGTTCATTGGACCCGGCGGATGAAGCCCTGCCCGATTACGTCGTTCCGCACTTAGCCTGAATCCTCGGCGGGGTGAAGTGCGCGCGGCGCAAATCGTCGCAGCGCGCTTCGTCTCGAAATCGGCCGCGCGTTTGACTATGATCGCGCCACACAGGGAGCACGCCATGACCACCGCCGCCTCCGGACCGACCGAACTGCCCGCCATGGGTCTGCCGCCGGGTTACGACGGCGTCGCGGTCGCCCGGTCTTTGCTGCGCTCGATCCGCGCCGGCGCGCTGGGGACGCTCACCCGCGACGGCGGTTTTCCGTTCGCCACGCTCGTAAACGTGGCGACCGACGTGGATGGCGCGCCGATCCTGTTGATGTCGGGCCTGTCGGCGCACACGAAGAATCTCGACGCCGATCCGCGCGCCTCGATCCTGCTGTCGGAGCGCGGCAAGGGCGATGCGTTGGCGCATCCACGATTGACGGTCGTAGGAAAGGCGATCCGGGTCGCCGATGAGCCCCGTCGGTCGCGGCTGAAACGCCGGTTTCTGGCCCGCCATCCCAAATCGGCGCTTTACGCGGACTTCGGCGATTTCGCCTTCTGGCGGCTCGAGGTCGTCAGCGCCCATCTCAACGGCGGCTTCGCCAAGGCGGCAGATTTTTCGGGCGAAACGATTCTGACCCCGCTGGAAGGGGCCGAAGAGCTTGTCGAAATCGAGGAAGGCGCGCTGGCGCACATGAACGGCGATCACGCAGCAACCGCCCGGCTGTACGCGACGAAACTGGCCGGCGAACGCGAAGGCCCCTGGAAAGTCACGGGAATCGACCCCGACGGCCTCGATCTGGGATTAGGCGACGCCACCGCTCGCATCCCGTTTCCGCGCCGCATCACGGGCGGCCGCGACCTGCGGGAGATTCTGGCGCAAATTGCCGCAGAAGCCCGAACAAAATGAACCGGAACCTCTTGATGCTGCACCGCGAAATCGCGCATCGTTAACGCGATCCAAACCTAGAGCGTGTCATGGCCTTGCGAATACGCGAGGCGCGCATTAAACACCGGCCCCAATTCGTGGCTGGTTGGCATACCGGCGTATTCGCACATCGTCCCGGCCGCCCGCGGCTGTACCGGACCATCTGGAGAAAGCAATGAAACAGCGCGGCATCTTCAATCAGGCTCACGGCGTCGACAAATTTGGATTCAAGGGTCTCAACAACGTCGCCTACAACCTGCATGCGCCGGAGCTTTACGAAGAATCGATTCGCCGTCACGAGGCCGTTCTTGTTCCGGGCGGCGCGATCAACGCCGAAACCGGCATCCACACCGGCCGTTCGCCGGCCGACAAGTTCACCGTCCGCGACGCCAACACCGAGAGCACGATCTGGTGGGAGAACAACAAGTCCATCACGTCGGCCCAGTTCGACGTCCTGCTCGCCGACATGCTCAAGCACTGCGAAGGCAAGGATCTGTTCGTACAGGACCTTTACGGCGGCGCTGATCCGGCCACCCGCGTCAAGGCCCGCGTCGTCACCGAATACGCCTGGCACTCGCTGTTCATCCGCAACCTGCTGATTCGCCCCGCGATCGAGGAAATCCAGAAGTACGTTCCGGACCTGACGATCGTTGACCTTCCGAGCTTCAAGGCTGATCCGAAGCGTCACGGCTGTCGTTCCGAAACCGTCATCGCGCTCGATTTCTCGCGCGGCATCGTGCTGATCGGTTCGTCGAGCTACGCCGGCGAAATGAAGAAGTCGGTCTTCACCTGGCTGAACTACAAGCTGCCGGCGCTCGGCGTAATGCCGATGCACTGCTCGGCCAACGAGGGCAAGAACGGCGACACGGCAATTTTCTTCGGCCTGTCCGGCACCGGCAAGACGACGCTGTCGCAGGACCCGAACCGCACCCTCATCGGCGACGACGAGCACGGCTGGTCGAACGACGGCGTGTTCAACTTCGAAGGCGGC
>CANJEY010000350.1 GCA_947472615.1 Beijerinckiaceae bacterium | reverse complement strand
GACCTTGGAAAATCCATCAAGCCGCTCGCAGCCAACCTCGACAAGTTGACCGGCGACATCGACGCGCGCGTCAACGCCATCGACCCGCAAGCGGTGAAGTCGATTGTTTCGAACGCCGATCAACTCGTGGCCAAGCTCAACTCCTCCGCCGACAAGATCGACGGCGTGCTGGCGAGCCTCAACGGCTTCCTGTCCACGACCGATTCGAAGGGCGTATTCGGGGATGTGGCGGAGGCGGCGAAGTCGATCCGCAAGCTCGCCGACAATCTCGATCAGCGCACCAAGGACATCACGACCGGGATCAACCGCTTCAGCGGGCCGGGACTGCGCCAGTACGAGGCTCTCGCCGCCGACGGCCGCAAGACGCTGGACGAGATCAACCGGACGCTCCGCTCCTTCGAGAAGAACCCGCAGCAACTGATTTTCGGCGGAAAACCTTCGATTCCGGAATATAGCGGCCGCTGAAACCTTTCCGGCTTCTGCGACTTGTTCCGGCGCGGGCGGGGCCGCGCGATGAACCAACTTGCAATCCTGCGGCGCGTGCTGTTTGCATAGTCGGAAGCGGAGAATATCCGCAGTGCAGATGCGATGCCCGTCAGCTTGGCCGACGGGCGGGAGCAGGGATTTGATCGATCTGGTGCGGTTTGCGTCCGGGCAGTCCCGAGAGGGGCGCGCGGCGCGGATGGGACGGTTTGCGGCGGTGGCCTGCGGCCTTGCGCTGTTGTCCGCCTGCGGCGGCTCTGCGCCCGCCACCTTCGACCTCACCGCGCCTCGCTCGGGCATTACGGCGCGCGCCGCGCGCGGCCAGATGCTGGTGGCTGAGCCCTCCGCCACGTCGCCTGTCGATGGCGACAGGATCGTGGTGCGGACCGGCGCCGAATCCGTCGCCTACCTTACCGGCGCGCAATGGAGCGATCGGTTGCCCCGTCTGGTGCAGACGCGCCTCATCCAGACCTTCGAGAATGGCAAGTCGCTGCGCGCGGTGGGTCGGCCGGGCGACAAGATCGTCGCCGATTCGACGCTGACCTCCGAAATTCGCCGCTTCGAGATCGACGTCACGACCGGTCAGGCAGTCGTTGAAATTTCCGCCAAGCTCGTTGGCGAAAGCAGCGGGCGAGTGATCGCGGCGAAAATCTTCACCGCCCAGACGGCTGGCTCCGCCAGCAATGGCGGAGCCGCCGCTGCGGCTCTCGACGAAGCTCTGGGCTCGGTGCTCAGGCAGATCGTCGCCTGGGCGTCGCGCTAGGCCGGCGTCGCGACCCCGGCTTTCGCCGGGGCTGTCATCTTCCTCAGTCGAACCGACCCGCAGCGTGGGCCAGCATGGTGTAGACCTTGCCTGAATCCGACGTGAGGTAGGAGCGAGCCAGGCCGCCGTCGCGATCGTCGCGGCCGACTTCAGCCAGCAGTCGCTCGAACTCGCGGGTGTAGCGGTTCACGGTCTCGCGGAAATCTCCGTCTGTGCGGAAGCGACGGCGGATTTCATCGAAGGTCTGCTGTCCCTGCAGGGTGTAGAGCCTGCGTGAGAACACGTTCGCCTCGCCCTGATTGTAACGGTCCCAGGCGTCGACGACCGAGTCGTGGTCGACCATACGGGCGATGTCGAGCGAGATCGAAGCCAGCGGATCGGCCGGACGGGCTGGCGGCGCGACAGGGGCCGGGGCGGGACGCGGGTGATCGTCCTCGCGCGAGGCGCGGGCCAGCAGATCGGACATCCAGCCCGGGCTGCGTTCCGCAGGGGCGGGGCGGGCCGGAGCCGGCGGCGGGATCGGACGCGGCCGCGGCGCGGGCTCTTCGCGCTGAACGGCTGGGGCCGGCCGCGGCGGTTCGGGCGCGCGGAGGATATCCTGCACCCGGTAGGTTTCGGGCTGACGCACCGGCTCGGCGACCTGAAGCTCGGCGACGCGCGGTTCCGGCTGGCGATAGACCGGCGGAGGCGCGACTTCGGGCTGGCGATAGATGGGGCTCGGAGCAGTCGCGGGCTCGGGCAGACGCGGCTTCTCGGCGATGCGGGCTGGCTCGGCGCGGGCCGCAACGGCGGGTTCGGCGACGTCATAGACGCGGCCCGAACGAGCGACAAGATCGGTCAGTTCGCCCAACGCCTTCACCTGTTCACTGACGATGCGGCGCAGCGATGCTGTCTGTTCGGCTGTTTCGCGCGGCAGGTCGGCGACGCCCTTGCGGACTTCGTGACGGGCCGCGTCGATTTCCTTCTGGATCTGCATCGACAGGCCGCGCAATTCCGACGCGGACGACTGGAAGCGCTCCAGCGCCTGCGCGAAGATGTCATTCATCTCGCCGGTGACCTGAGCGTAGGAGTCGCGCAACGCGGCGGCGGTGCGCTGGCGTTCACGGTCGCCCGCTTCGCGCACTTCCTCGTACTGCGAGCCAATCATGCCGGCGACGCCCTGTGTGGTTTCGGTGAGGAACACGCCGATGTCGCGGGCGCGACCTTCCGCCTTGCGGAACGAGTCGTCGATGAGCGAGGTGAACGACTTAAGTACGCCGTCGAAGTCGCTCGTCTTTGCGTTGACGCTGGCGAGCAGCGTTTCGAGCGAGCGGACGCGCTGCTCGACCAACCGGTCGATGTCGCCCTGAGTCCGCGCGAATTCGGTCGCACTGCGGTCGAGCGCCTCGTGCTCTTCGCGCAGTTTCGAGGCGAGTTCGCCGGCGTTGTCGAGCGTCGACGACGCCGTCTGGTTCAGCGTGATGACCTGCGAGGAAATCGCGCCCAGCGAGTTCTGGAAATCGCGCACGCGGGTCGACAGCGCGCTTTCCACGGCCGTCAGCGTATGGCCGGCGTTGCCGATGATGCCTTCCAGCGCGCTGTTGGCCTGTGACAGGCGGTCGAGCACGTTGACCATCTCGGTCTTCAGCTTGTCGTTCGCCGACAGCAGCGAACCGACGGACTGGGACGCGCTAGTCTCGATCGCGTTGCGCAGACCTGCCGACGAATGATCCATCGCTGCCGAGAGTTCGAGACGCGACTGACCGAGTTGCTGGACGATCGCCGAACCGCGCGACTGGATCGCGTTGGTGACGAGTTCGCCGACATTGGCGACTTCGCGGGCGATTTCGCTGCCGCGCGCCGACAGCAGTTCGACCAGCATGGGGCCTTTCGATTCGAGCAGCGTGTGCAGTTCGCTCGAACGGCTGGCGAGCGTCTCGTGCAATTGTTCGGTGCGCTCGGTGAGGGTTTCGCTGATCTCGCGGATGCGGCGAGACATCGATTCTTCCAGCGTATGCGGATTGAGCGCTTCGGCGACGCGTTCGGCGCCGTCGCCCAGAATGCGCGCCACATCAAGCGCGTTGCGGGCCAGCGCCTCAGTCACGGCGTCGCCGCGCGCTTCGAGGCCGCTCTGGATCTTCTCGGTGATCGCGCCAAGATTGTGCGCGACTTCCTCGGTCTTGGTCGCGGCGGCGCGTTCGAACGCGTCGACATGCTGGCCGAGCGTCGAGCCAAGCTCCTGCGTGCGGGTGGTGGCGACCTGCTCGAACGCTTCCATCTGCTGGCCGAGTTGCGCGCTCAGTTCCTGCGCGCTCGTTTCGGCGACCAGCTTGAACGTATCGACCTGATGGCCGAGCGTCTCGGTGAGCGCCTGCGCTCGCGTCGTGGCGATCTGCTCAAAGGCGTCGACATGCTGACCCAGCGCCGCATTCAGTTCCTGCGTGCGGGCGACGGCGGTTTGCTGGAAGGCGTCGACCTGCTGGCCGAGCTGCGTGTTCAATTCGGCGGTGCGGGTCACGGCCGCCAGTTCGAACGTGGCGAGATGCTGGGCGAGCGAGGCGGTGAGGCCTTCCGCGCCATTTGCGGTCGCGGATTCGAACGATGCGATGTGGCTTTCCAGCGTGGTGGCGAGTTCTTCGGCGCGCGACGCGGAAGTGCGGTCGAAGACGTCGAGACGTTCGCCGACGGAGGCCAGCACCTCGTTGACGCGCGTGAGCGTCGCGTCGTCGAGCATGTGCAGCTGCGCCTCGATCGTCTGCGTCGTTTCTTCCGTGCGCTTGACTGCGGCGTCGTTGAACGTGCGGATGTAGCCGTCGAGCGCGCGGGCGATTGCGACCGTCTTGGCGTTGGCGGCTTCCTCGAAGCGGCCGATATGCTGGTCGAACGTAGCGGCGACTTCGATGGTCTTGAACTCGGCCGATTCCGAGAAGCTGCGCGCCTTGGCGTCGAGCAGGTTGGCGGCTTCGTGCGAGCGTTCGGCGAGACGATCCGTGAAGGCTTCGGCGTGTGTGGTGAACGCGGCCTCGACGGAAGCCAGCTTGTCGTTCACCTCGCTGGTGAAGTGATCAGTGTGCGACACGATCTGCTCGGTCAGGGCCGCGCCATGCGACACGACGGCTTCCTCGAAGCTGTGCAGTCGATCGACAAGCGATTCATTGATGCGGTCGCCATGCGTGCCGATGGCGGCGATCGCCTCGCCGGCGGTCGCGGCGAAACGGTCGTGCAGGCTCGTGGCGTGCGAATCGAACTGCGCCTGAACAAAGGCGTGATGTTGGTCGAGCTTCGACGCGATGTCTTCGCCGGCCGTGAGGAAAACGCCCTGGGCGGCTTCGGATTGCGTGGCGATGCTGGACGCCGCCTGCTCGACGGCCGCAACGAGATTTTCGTGCAATTGCTGGCCGTGCACGACGACGACCTCGTGCAGATGATCGGCCGTGAGGGCGACCCGCGACGCGAGCTCTTCGCCCTGCACGCCGATGGTCGACGAGATGCGGGCGCTCGATTCCTCAAGGCGTCCGGCGACGACATCGCTGTGATGCGTGACTGTGTTGACGAACTGACTCGCGGTGTCAGTGATGCGCATCGTCAGCGCATCGCCATGCTGGGCGAAGGCGTTGGCGATCTCGGTCGACGCGTTGGCGACGGAATCGGTGATCGTCGCGTTGTGCGTCGACAGCGTCTCGGCGAGTTGCAGCGTCGCGGCGCTGACGCGCTCGGTGATTGATCCTTCGTGAGCCACAAGCGTGTCGACGAGAT
>CANJEY010000349.1 GCA_947472615.1 Beijerinckiaceae bacterium | reverse complement strand
TCTCGAACCGCATCTTCGAAAGCTACGACGCCATCATCGACGCAATGTGCGAGGCCTGGAACAAACTGCTCGCGCTCCCCGAAGCCATCACATCAATCGGATTACGCGAATGGGCCCATGTGGGTCGCTGCAAATGACCGTTGGTATAAGTATCGCATAAACATGCTCTTTCCTGAGCCTCCGGTTCCACATATTGTCAACCGTCCTCCGCCATATATTTTTTCGATCAGATCATATTGATCAATTTTTTTCTCTTTGGATTTCGGTTTTTGACTAAATTCCAATTCGATAAATATCTTTAGTAGGTCTACAGGTTTGTCGCGATTAATTAATGTTTTTATCTTTGTGCATTTATCGAAGCTATAAGTTGTAAATAGCTCTAAGGCATCGTCAAAGCCTGTGGGCTTTTTTGAATTTGTCTTCGCCTGTCCCAGAGGAGATATCACTTCCCAAACCTTCGTTGCAGTCAGCTCGCCGGCTTTTTTCGCCGCAGCAATTGCCAAGCTTCCTAAAATTGTTGCTTCAGCGGCCATGGGAGTTTCCTATCCTTCTGAGTCCTTGTCCGTGATGACTGAGCTTCATGCGAGGCTATGACATACCATATGACCTCAGACCAAAACGGGAAATCCAACAAACGCTCGAAACTAACACGTCATAAATCCAAAGGAGTCTCACCTTGCGCATCGGCGTGCCGAAGGAAATCAAGAACAATGAGTTCCGCGTCGGGCTAACGCCTTCGTCGGTCGCCGAACTCGTGCATCATGGGCATCAGGTGACGGTCGAGACCGGCGCAGGCCTCGGTTCCGGCCTCACGGATGCCGAATACGAGGCGGCGGGCGCGGACATCGCCCCCGACGTCGATTCCATTTTTGCCAGCGCCGACATGATCGTGAAGGTGAAGGAGCCGCTGGCGTCGGAGCGCCCGAAGCTGCGTTGCGGGCAGGTGCTGTTCACCTATCTGCATCTCGCGCCCGATGCGCAGCAGACGCATGACCTGATGGTGAGCGGCGCGACCTGCATCGCGTATGAGACGGTCACGTCGCCCAGCGGCGGCTTGCCGCTGCTGACGCCCATGTCGGAAGTCGCGGGCCGTCTCGCCCCGCAGGTTGGCGCGCATTGTCTGGAGCGCGAGGCGGGCGGGCGCGGCGTGCTGCTCGGTGGCGTTCCGGGCGTGCCGGCGGCGGAGGTCATCATTCTGGGCGGGGGCGTCGCCGGAACCCATGCGGCGACGATCGCGCTCGGCATGGGGGCGAATGTCACGGTGGTGGATCGCAACCCCGACGCGCTGCGGCGGCTGGCGTTCCACTTCGGCACCGGCGTGCGGACGATCTTCTCGACGCGCTCCGCCATCGCCGAAATCGTCAAGCGCGCCGATCTGCTGATCGGCACCGTGCTGGTGCCGGGTGCGGCCGCGCCAAAGCTCATCACGCGCGACATGCTGTCGACAATGAAGCAGGGCGCGGTGATCGTCGACGTCGCCATCGATCAGGGCGGCTGTTGCGAAACATCGCGGCCGACGACGCATTCGAATCCCACTTATGTGGTCGAGGGCATCGTGCATTATTGCGTCGCCAACATGCCGGGGGCGGTGGCGCGCACATCGACCTTCGCGCTCAACAACGCGACGCTGCCGTTCGCGCTGGCGCTGGCCGACAAGGGCTGGAAGCGCGCGCTATCCGACGACGCGCATCTGCGCGCCGGACTGAACGTCCACGACGGAAAGGTGACGTACCGCGCCGTCGCGGAGGCGCACGGCGTCGCGTGGACGCCGGCCGAGGACGTGCTGACTCAGGCCGCGTGAGCGGCTTCGCCCTGTTTCAGCGCCGTCAGGATCGCATCGACCAGACGGCGCGCCGACTCCGCGCTTAGTTCCACCGCCACCCGCTCCGAGCCGCCAGACGCGCGGTTGACGAAGTCGATGTTCAGCGCGTGATCGAGCGGCGCGTGAAACGGATGGTCGAAGAACACATTGGCTGAATCGATCGTCATCCAGCCGTGTTCGCCCTTGGCGGAGCCTGAGAGTTCAGTCTTCTCGACGATATAGGTGCACATCGGACTCTCCTGTCAGGCGAGCGACTTGTGGAAGAAGGCGTAGATTTTCTGCCAGGCGTCGACGGCCTGTTCGGGCCGGTAATTGGGACGCTCCGACGCCAGGAAGGCGTGGCCTGCGCCGTCGTAGCGGTGGAAGTCGTAGGTCTTGCCGAGCGACTTCAGGACTTCCTCGATCTTGTTGACCTGCGCCTTGTCGGGGTTCTGGTCGTCGTTGCCGAAGATGCCGAGGATCGGGCAATTGATGTCCTTGGCGTAGTCGATCGGATTGACCGGACGCTTCGGCACGAGCAGCGCGGGATCGGAGACGACGACGCTGCCGCCCCAGCAATCCACCATGGCGTTGATCGACTTGATGCGGCCCGCGCTGATGAACGAATGGCGTCCGCCGGAGCAGAAGCCCATGACGCCGACCTTGCCGTTCGCCTCGGGCCGCGCCCGCACGAAGGCCAGCGCGCCTTCCACATCGCCCACCACCTGATCGTCGCTGACGCCGCCGTCGGCGCGCGCCTTCGCGGCCTGATCGTCGGGCGAGCCCGGCTCGCGGAAATACAGGTTCGGGGCGATGCCGATGATGCCGTTGTGGGCGAGCTTGCGGGCGACTTCCATGGTCCAGTCGTCCCAGCCGGGAGCGTGATGGATCACGACCGCCGCCGGGAACGGTCCTGCGCCTTCCGGCCGCGCGTAATAGGCGAGGCCCTTATCGCCCTTGTGGCCGGTGAACTCGACGAGCCAGCTCGACTGGCTGCGATACGGCCCCTTGGGGGCGGCGGGCGTTTGGGCGCTCGCGGTGCGCGAGGCCGCGGCCGCCGCCGCCAGCGCGACGCCGCCAACCAGCACGCCACGGCGTCCGCCGTCGATGCGCGGCTCGCCCGGGCGGCCTGAAGTTCTGGAATTCGTCATCAAATGCTCCCCTCGTTCGCCGCCGCCGGATGTGCGCTCCGGTCCAGCGTCGGCGCTCAATCTGCCGCAAGGAATGAGCGTCCGACAATGAATTACGGACGCGTTTCGATGACAGTTTGGTGATCGGCTGCACGAGGCCGATCCGGACGCCGTGCGGCTATCACCGGGGCGAAGGAGCCGCTAAGGGGAAGCTCCTTTCGAAACGGGGCTCATCCATGCGGCGTTTCCTGATTGCGACGATCCTGCTGACGGCGGCGACGCCGGCGGCGTTGGCGCAATCCGCGCCGACGGTCCTGTCTTGCGAGGGCGTGTTCGACAAGACCTCGGATCACGCGCGGCTGGTGAAGGTCTTCGGGGCAGGCGCCGTCGCCTACACGAAGATCGCCGGCGCGGAGGGAATGGATCAACTCGCCAGCGTCGTGAACCCGAAAGACTCCGCCCGTCGCCTCGAATTCGTCTGGATGAACGAGAAGGCGCGGAAAGAGCCGCACGTGCTGGTCCGCGACAGGTCGCGGTGGAAGACCCCCGATGGGATCGGGATCGGCTCAAGCCTCGCGGATGTCGAAAAGCTCAACGGAAAGCCGTTCGAGCTGTCGGGATTCGATTGGGACTACGGCGGCGTCGTCACCGATCTCAAGGGCGGCGCGCTCGCGTCGCGCAAAGGCGGCTGCGTGCTCGGATTGCGTTTCGGGGCCGATCTGAATGCGCCGGAGAAAGCCAGGAGCGCGGTCTCCGGCGACAAGACCATTGCGTCCAGCAATCCCGACATGCGGGCGGCTCGCCCCACGGTCACCGAAATCTCGATCGGCTGGCGGCGCTAATCCTGCCTTACGGAACCAGCACCGCCGAGCCGAAGAACGCCCGGCCTTCGAGATCGCGATGGGCGTCGGCCACGTCCTGCAGGCGGTAGGTCTTGCTGACCTCGACCTTCAGCACGCCCTTGACGACCAGATCGAACAATTCGGCGAAATTGTCCCGCATCTGCTGCGGATCGGCGATGTAGGACGAGAACGCCGGCCGCGACACGCTGAGCGAACCCTTCTTGGCGAGCAGCAGCAGATCGAGCGGCGGCACATGGCCGGAGGCGTTGCCGTAATTGATCAGCATGCCGAACGGCCGCACGCAGTCGAGCGACTTCATGAACGTGTCCTCGCCGACGCCGTCGAACACGCAGACGACCCCGCCGGGCGCGATGCGTTTCACCTCGCTGACGAAATCGACATCCCGATACAGGATCGGGTGATCGCAGCCGTAGCGGCGCACGAAGTCGGCCTTTTCGGCCGATCCTACGGTGCCGAACACCTTCGCGCCGAGATGCTTCAGCCATTGGGTCAGCAGAACGCCGACGCCGCTGGCGGCGGCATGGATCAGGACAGGATCGCCGGCTTTCGGCCGCCAAATGCGGTTGATCATGCAGGCGGCCGTGAGGCCCTTCAGCATGCAGGCGGCAGCCTGTTCGTCGCTGAGGCCGTCCGGTAGTTTCACCAGACAGGAGGCCGGAACGTTGCGCTCCTCGCAATAAGAGCCGGTGTTTTCGTAGAACGGCCCGCCGACCCCGACATAGCCGACACGGTCGCCGGGCTTCACGCTCGTCACCCCCGCCCCGACGCTGGCCACGACGCCGGCCGCCTCGTTGCCCAGCGTCACCGGAAACACCAGCGGCTTGGCGATATAGAACCCGCCGCGCCGGACGTTGATGTCTGAAAAGTTCAGCGCGATGGCGCCATGCCGGACACGCACCTCGTTCGGACCGGGCGGCGGCAGTTCCACATCCTCCCAGCGCAGGACTTCGGGGCCGCCGTTGCTATGGATTCGAGCCGCTTTCATGTGTCCTCAATTTTGATTTGCTGGGGTTCTTTTCTTTAAAGGCAACCTGCGTAATTTCCAAGTTTGGACAGTCCTCATTACAGGAAAACAATTGACGAGCAGATGAATGTCAAACTACTGTGCCTTTAGGGCGTGGAAGCCTAGGCTCAGGACTCATTGATCAGAGCCAGAAGATGACGGTGGCGGCGATACAAATGGCTGA
>CANJEY010000348.1 GCA_947472615.1 Beijerinckiaceae bacterium | reverse complement strand
GCGTGATTGCCAGCGTTCAGGTTGCAGGCGACAAGCCTCCTGAGATTCGCTAACATTCCACATCGCGAAAAAAACGACGCGAACACAAAAATGGGAGAACGCCATGAGGATTTCCGCTTTGCGCGGAACGGTCAGGTCGGCTGTCCTATGCGCAACAGTCGCCATGTGTGCCGCACCGGCATCTGCTGACAGTTATTATTCGGGAAAGCGGATCACGCTTCTGATCAATTTTGCGCCCGGCGGTTCGACCGATGTGCAGGGACGCTTCTTCGCCAAATATCTCACCAAGCATCTTGCCGCGAAGGCGGGTGATGCTCCACCGTCCATCGTCATTCAGAACATGGAAGGCGGCGGCGGCGTCACGGGCGTGAATTACCTCGGCGAGATCGCCCCCAAGGATGGAACGACGATCGGCTATTTCTCGGGTACGGCGTGGCAGAGCATCAATTCGCCGCAGATGTTTCGCATCGACTACCGCAATTACGACTTCATCGGTTACGAGCCCGGCACGACCATCTACTTTGCCCGGCGTGCGCTCGAGCCGGCGCTGAATTCGGCGGCGGATGTCGTGAGCGTCAAGAGTCTGGTCGCTGGCGGACTGAGTTTCACCTCCGACAAGGATTTGCGTCATCGCCTCACGCTGGACATGCTGGGCGTCCCCTATCGCTATGTCACCGGATATCAGAGCAGTTCGCAAGCGCGTCTGGCGATCCAGAACCGTGAACTGGATTTCTTCTCGGAAGCTCCAGGTACTTATCTGACGGCGATCGAACCGGAGCTGGTTCAGGGCTCCAAGCTCGTCATGCCGCTCTACTACGATCCGCAGGTCGTGAATGGCGAATTTCGCGTGCCCAAGGCAATTGCGGGCGCGGGCCTGACCTCGTTTCCCGATCTGTACCGGAAGATCAAGGGGACGCTCCCGACTGGACCGCAATGGGACGCCTATCTGTCGGTCATCACAGTTACGGCGGCGATGCAGCGGCTTGTCGTATTGCCTCCCGGGACAAATCAGACAGCGGCCGCGACTCTTCGCGAGGCGATCGTCGCCGTCAACGAGGACAAGGATTTCGAGACCGAGGGGCAGCGCGTGCTCGGCTATCGCCCTGAAGTTCTGAGCGGCGGCGACGTGAAGGAACAGGTCGGCAAAATGCTGACAAGCTCGCCGGACGTCCTTCAATACCTTGCGAAATACGGCTCGGAGCGGCCGCGCTGAAGAATTCGAGCATCCTGAGCAGACCGGCGACCGCCGCCGCGTCCGTCAAAAACATCACGGAGACCACAATGCCAGAATTGGAAGTCGACGCCACCAAGTTCGCCGGAATGTCGGAAGAGCAGGCGCGCAGCTTTCCGCGCCGCACTGTCGTGGGCGAGCACCTGACAGACGATCAGGTCGCCGCCATGCCCAAGATGATTTCAACCGACTCCCATGTCATGGAGCCGGACGAAGTCTGGCAGCAATTGTCCCCGCGACTCCGCGCCAATATGCCAAAAGATATGTTCCGCAATGTGCCGCCCGGAGCAGGAAATCCGCACCTGCGTTTACGCGATCAGGACGCCGACGGCGTCGCGGCGGAAGTGCTCTTCCCGAACTATGGAATGGCATTGTTCGCGCTCGATGATGTCGAGACGCAACAGGAATCATTCAAGTTGTATAACGACTGGGTCAGTGACTTCTGCAGTGTCGATCCCAAGAGACTTTACGGCGTGCCGCTGGTGTCGACTTACGACATCAAGGCCGGGATCAAGGAAATGCATCGCGGCCACGATCTGGGTCTCAAGGGCGCAATGGTCTGGCAGGTGCCGCATCCATCCTTGCCGTTCGGCTCCCCGCATTACGAACCGCTCTGGGCGGCGTGCGCCGAAGCGGGCCAGCCGGTGATCTGCCACATCCTGACCGGCCATTCCTATGCCAAGACCGGATTCAAGGGCGGCGTGGCGGGCCTGAAGGACTCAACCAACATCAAGACATTTGATACCGCGAGCACGCTGTTCGACATCATCTTCTCGGGCGCCTTCGACCGGCATCCCAATCTCCGCCTCCTGCTGGCGGAAAGCGAAATCGGCTGGATTCCGTTTCTGCTTCAGCAATGGGACTATTACTTTGACCGGCATGGCAGAAAAGACCCTCTGCCGATCAAGCGCAAGCCAAGCGAGATTTTCGCCGAACACGTCTACGGCACATTCCTCGAGGATTACGCTGGCACGCGAAATTTCTCGTGGTGGGGCACAAAAAATTGCATGTGGTCCAACGATTACCCGCACTTCAACATGACATTCCCGCACTCGCGTCAGGTGGTCGAACGTCATCTCAAGGGACTAACGGACGACACGCGTCAGCGACTGACGCGCGGCAACGCCATCGAGCTTTTCGGCATCGAGGTCTGAACGCGGGAATTCGGCGCCGCGCGATCCAGCGCAAGGCCGATCCTGTTTGGTAGAGCGGCTCGTCGGCTCAGCCGCCGGCGTGCAGCTTGCGCATGTAGTCGAACAATTCCGGCGGCGTCCGAGCGAGGCGCTGAACAAGTTCGGCCGCCTCCTCTCCGCCAATCGGGCTGACGTCCATCTGCGCCTTGCTGGTTTCCGCCAGATAGTCCGGGTCCTTCTGCATATCCATGAAGGCCTTCTGCAAAGCTTTGGCGCGATCGGCCGGCAGGCCCGGCGGGCCGACAAAGGGCCGCGACAGGATGAACGACAGTTCCGCGAGTTCGATCAATTGGCGCGCGCGGTCGTTCTGCGCCAGTTCCCGCGCGGTCGGCGCGTCGGGAAACACCGGATGCCGCGTCTTGCGCGCAAACTGCAGCAAGGGGTGAATACCGCTGTTCGGCTTGATCCATCCGGGATGCGACGTGTAGATCGACGACAGGCCCAGCAGGCGCGCGTCGACTTCCCGGCGCTCCAGCGCCAGTGAAATCGCCGAACCGTCCGGGTATCCCGGAATGAGCTTCAGGTTCAGGCCGAGCACATCACGCAACATGATCGCAAGTCCGACGTCCGTGCTGCCCTCGCCGCTGACGCCGATCACCAGCGGCGGTCCGCCGGGCTTGCGCGCATCTGCGACAGTCTTCACGGGGGCGTCGTCACGCGCCCACAAGAGATAGGCGTCGTTCGCATAGGTCGAGGGCGAACCGAGCCACGTGAATTTCGCTGGATCGAACTGGATCGCCGCATTGCCGCCCATGACGCCGACAAGAGGAATGTCACGCCCGAAACTGCCGATCACAAGGCCATTCTTGGGCGCGACATTGTAAATGTAATTCGCCGCCACCATGCTGCCGGCGCCCGGCATATTCTGAACAATCGCGGTCGGGTTGCCCGGAATGTATTTTCCAATGTGCCGCGCAATGACGCGCGCATAGACATCATAGCCGCCGCCGGCGCCATATCCCATGATGACGGTGATCTGTTTGCCCTTGTAGAAATCGGCAACGTCATCGGCGCGCGCCGTCACCACCGAAAGAATAGCCGCGATAGCCAAAACGCATCGCTTCAGCATGTCGTCCTCCCCTGTGCGACATTTGTTCGTCGCCTGCTCACCCGCGCCATTTTTGGCGTCGATCTGGCATTTAGGCTTTTAAAGCTGGCACGTTCGATTTGCTCCGTCAATCAAGGGCGCGACATGCGCCCCAGTTGTCGCGCTGCGACCTTACGGCGCGTTGATCGTCAGGCGTTTGAGCAGCCTGCGTTCTTCGGGAGAAAAATCCGTCCGTGCATGCACGGTGCAATGATTGTCCCAAATCAGCAGATCGCCGACCGACCACGTATGCCGATAGGTGTACTCCGGCCGCTCGACATGATCGAACAGGTCATCGAGAAGCTGGCGGCTTTCGCTTTCATTCAGTTCGTTGATGCGGTCCGTCATCAGGCGACAAAGATAGAGCGCCTTACGGCCCGTTTCGGGAATTGTACGCACCAGCGGATGGCTGGCCCGCGGCGCCTGCGGGTTGCTTTGCTTCTCGTTCGCGATCGTGGTTCCGTAGCTGTAGGTATGCAGCGCCGTCAGTCCTTCGAGTTTCTGCTTGGTCTTTTCAGGAAGGCGTTCATACGCGAGGCATGCGTTCGAAAAGCAGGTGTCTCCACCCGTCGATGGAATTTCGACAGCCTGCAACACGCCAGCCCGATTGGGCCTATCGTAATAGATCATGTCGTAATGGAACGACATTTCGCCGTCCGGCAGATCGCCCAGAGCCACGCCGCCTTCGCGAATGTTCGAGATGACCTTGATCTCGCGGCGCGTACTCAGGCGCGACTGAAGACGGGTCTCCCGAATGGTCCCGAAGCCGTCGACGAAACCTTCGGCGAAGGCGACGAAATCATCGTCTCCAAGAACTGGACCCGACACCACGACGACGAGTCGGTCGAGCCACAATTCGCGCAGCTTGATCAAAGTGTCCGGCGAGGCGCTCGGGAGATCCAGACCCGAAACGCGCGCGCCCAGCGCGCTCGACAGTGGTTCGATTTTCATGTGCGTTCTCCCACGCGCGCCTTCGTCACCGGGCGATCACTTTGATCGACATCTTCGCCCTGCCGCGGCTCCCCGAGCACAATTAAAGCATGACATGCGGTCGGCGCGAAATCTCGGCCTGCGTTCTGCAAGACGGAACGACACAAGCCGTCACCGCCGCGATTATTGACAATCAAGCTCGGGCCGGGCCAACTGACTGTCAAAGGTCGGTGGATTTACGAAGACCCTCGGGTTGTTCGTCGCCGAATAAGGACGTGAGAGCCGACAACGGCTCACGCCCACAGAAATCGAGGGAGGTAGAAATGCAGAAGTTTGCAGTTGATCCGACGAAATTCGCCGGCATGTCGGCCGAGCAGGCCAAGACCTTCAAGAGCCGGACCGTCGTGGGCGAGACGCTGACTCCTGCGGAAGCAGCGGCGCTTCCGAGGATGATCTCGACCGACGCACACGTCATGGAGCCCGACAGCATCTGGAAAGACCTGCCGCAGCGCCTCCGCGAGCATATGCCCAAGGCTCCGTT